>DASSYL010000528.1:0-6078 GCA_035703315.1 Candidatus Acidiferrum sp.
CCCGATGTCATCACCATGGACATCAACATGCCTCACGTGGACGGTCTGCAAGCGAGTGCGCAGATTATGACCACTAACCCACGCCCTATCGTCATCGTCAGCTCCGAATCAAAGGAAGGCGCATCCAGCACCCTCAAAGCCCTAGAACTCGGCGCCATCGAATTCGTCGCCAAACCTAGCGGCGCCATCGATCTCGACATGCAAAGCGTCCGCGAAGAGCTCCTCCGCAAAGTGAAAGTGGCGGCCAAGGTCCGCGTAGTTCGCACCGCTTCTCGCCTGGCTGCCACTCTGCAAGCCGGCTCAACCACATCCACTCCCGTTTCGCGTTCTGTAGCGCCAGCAGCTCACAGCGCAAATCTCGATCAACGTTTTCCCGTCGTCGTTCTGGCGGCCTCGACCGGCGGACCTGCCACCGTCATGCGCCTCGCTCCTGGCTTCACCAAAGATTTTCCCGGCGCCGTCATTCTCGTGCAGCACATGCCCGCATCTTTCACCACGCAATACGCGGCCCAGCTTGCCGAATTTACCGAAATTCCCGTCAAGGAAGCCGAGCATGGCGAAACCTTGCAGCCCGGCACTTTCTACATCTGCCCCGGCGGGCAGCACTTGAAGGTAAACCCGCTCGGCCGCGTCCAGCTCGACGGCGCTACCGGCCGTATCGCCGGCTACCTGCCCAACATCGACGTCACCATGGAATCCGTCGCCGCATTCGCCGGTGCTCTCTCCATTGCCGCGGTACTCACCGGCATGGGTGCTGACGGCGCGCAAGGCGCTAAAGCCGTCAAAAACGCGGGCGGCCTGGTCATCGCGCAAGACGAAGCCACTTCCGTCATCTTCGGCATGCCCGCCGAAGCCATCAAGCTCAACGTCGTCGACCACGTCCTCGGCATTGACGACATCTACGCCGCCATCGAAAAGCGTGTGCTCACTATCGCCCGCGCCACGCCGGTGGGGGTGCGCTGATGCAAGCCGCATCTCTCGCACGCGCTCCTCAGCCGCGCACCGAGCAGATCATTCTGTTCCGCGTCAGCGGTCAAACCTTTGCGATCTCTTCCGCTTCCGTTCAGGAAGTGCGCAGCGTCGACAACATTGCCGGCCTGGCGCAGGACTTGCCCGATTCCACCATCCGCAAAGTCCGCCACAGCATCCGTCGCGGCGATCGCACTCTTTACATCGTCAACGCTGCGCTCCACTTCGGCTTGCAGCCGCAGCCGGCATCTCTCGTCTTTTTTCTTCGTCGCACGCGCACCGCTCTTTTGATCGACGGCATCGAGAAAATGACCACTATGTCGCGCCTTCAGGCGCTCTCCCTTGCTTTTCAAGGCGAAGAGCGCAACTGGTACCGCGGGCTCACTGCCCTCGACCAAACGGTCATCCCGGTCGTCCAACCCGCCGGCTTTCTATCTCTCGAAGAGCTCACGCTCCTTGAAGCCGCCCAGCTCGCCGCCGACACCCGCGCCATCGCCGCTGAAACTTCTGGAGCGCATGTCCAATGAACCCCTCTCCCGTCAGCGTCCCGGTCACCGCTCCCGAAACGGCGCAATCGTTCGTGCTCATTCGCCTCGGCGAGCGCCGCTTCGCAGTGCCTGCTCCTGAGGTCGCGGAACTCGTCGCGCCCAGCCGCATCTTTCGTTTTCCTCACAAATCTCCCGAAGTCGAAGGCGTCATCCTTCGCCGTGGCCGCATGATTCCCATCGGCGATATCGCCGACCGCCTCAATGGCAAGAAGCTGACCACGCGCCGCTTCTTTCTTCTCGCTACGCGCAGATTTGCCGGCCAGCTCGACTGGATCGCCATTCCCGTCAGCGGCGAATGCGAACTCATCACCACCGACATGATGGAAGCCGGCCCAAACGATTCCCCGCACGTCGCGGGCTGGCTTTCCCACGGCGGCGAAGTCATTGAAGTTCTTCATCTCTCCGTACTAACTCCCGGCCCTGCAGAACCAGTCGCGGCCGTTCACTCAAAGAATTTGGTCGAGGCCATCCCATGATCCTCGCCGGCCGCCCCGCTAAAATTCTTTTGATCGACACTAACGTTTACTTTTCCAAGCGCGTCAGCGACGCCCTGAAAAAGGAGGGCTTCGAAGTCGTCTGTAGCACGCAACCGGCTTTCGCGCTCACCACTATCGAATACGATCCACCCACCGCTATCGTCTGCGCCACCAACATGCGCGAAATGGGGGCGCTCGACATCGCCCGCCTGATTCGCGCCGACGTAAGGAACGCCGCGCTACCCGTCATCGCTCTCGGCGACGGCAGCCAGCGCGCCCTCATGGAAGCTTTCCAAGCTGGCTGCGACGATTACATTGACCGCACCCGTCCTCCCGCCGCCATCGCCACTCACATTCGCAACATCATCATCAGCAAAGCCGAAGGCTTCCAGCCCACGCAGATGCTTCCGCAAGCCGACACCAGTCTCAGCGGCAGCCTCTCGCATCACGACCTTCCCGGCGTCATGCAGATGCTCGGCCACGCCCACCAGACCGGCGCGCTGCACATCAACTCCGGTGATACCGACGCTCTCCTTTTCTTCGACGCTGGCACCATCACTCACGCCGAATGCGCTTCGCTTTTCGGCGATGAAGCCGTCATCCACATCCTCAAAAGCTGCATGCGCAACAATTCCGGCGTCTACAAATTTGTCTACGGCTCCTCATCCGCAAAACACACCGTACTTCGCTCCGCAACAGACCTAATGCTCGACGCCATGCGCGAAATTGACGAATCCGCGCATGAATCCGAACAAGACGCCGAGGCCAATCTCGGAGCTGCACCTGCCGATTCCCCTTTTGTGTCCCTGCTCGGTCTGGCGGATTCCTCTGCCTCCGAAGAAAGTGCCGCCATCGCCGCGGCCATCGACGACTTTGCTTCCAATCCCACCCCCGACAATCGGGACGACTCCGGCTCAGGCGAAGCTTCCGAGTCTTGCGTTGCGGAAACTGAAAGTGCCGATTCTCGGCATGCTCGCGAAAGCTATTTCTACGAAACTCCAGCGTCCACTGCAGCGCCCGACGAGAAGCAGCCTGAACCCACGTCCAGCTCTTCCGCTGAACCATCTTTTGCCAACTATTCAATCGTTCCTTATGCCGGAAATGACATCGAGGACATCACATGAGCGAAACCATCTCTTTTCCGCCCATTGTCGAAGCAGGCGCTTCTTCGAAGCGCACTCCCACCGTCTATTTCATTGACGACAGCGCCACCATGCGTGAAGTCATCAAGATCGCTTTCCGGCGCGAAAACATCACCGTCATCACCGCCGGCGACGCGGCCACCGCCATCGCTCAGTTCGATCAGAATCCGCCCGACGCCGTCATCACCGACGTCATCATGCCCGACCAGGATGGCTACTCCGTCTGCAGCCAGATCAAGCAGCACGAACGTTTCAGCCGCACTCCCGTCATTCTGATGTCTGGGGTGGTCAACAAGAATGTCGCCGATAAAGCCGTTTCCGTCGGCGCCGATGAACTTATCCGCAAGCCGTTTCAGCCGGTCGACCTAATCGCCCGCGTAAAAGGCTTTCTCGAACCCAAATCCGCGCAACCCGCTCGGTCTGCGCCCGTTGCCCAGGCACCACGCGCTCCGTCTGCTTCGCCGCTCAGCAGCCTGTTTGCGCCTCAAGCACCGGCAAATGTTCCGCCGCAATCGCCTGCGGCAATCCCTCCTGCTGCTGAGCCTCGCCGCGAATCCGCGTGGCCCACAGCCTTAGCCAACGCCTTCCAGCCGCAATCGCCCGTCGCGCCAGCATCACCCGCTCCGCCAAGTCCGAATTTCGCGCCGCAACCACCGGTTCGCCCCTCAGCCAGCGTCGGCGACATCCAAAAACTAAAAACCGAAATCTCCCGTCTCGAGCTCCTCATCAAAAAGCTCCAAACCGAGCTCCAGATCGAACGCCAATACAACCAAGCCCTGGAGCTCCACGTAAAATCCCTGACGTCGTTGGACTAACAGCACCTGGGGTCGTCTGGCCCGGGCGAGTTGTTTGGTCGCGACGCCAGCTTGGCCTGGGGGCCCGGAAGGCCATGCTGCAGGCTCTTTTTGCCACTTGGCGCGTGTTTTTGAATGCCGCGATGCCCTACAGCCGTTCCTGTACTGCGTATTTCACCCGATGGCTCCCTCCCCGCTCCGCCGCCAATACTGACAGCAAAGCGCGAGCCATGTTCTGTCGTGTTGGTGCGGCTCTCGCTAAGGAGAGAAGCATGAAAATGAAATGGGCATTCAATCTTCTAGCGGCGTCTTGTCTCGCGGCCGCGCCAGTACTCATGGCGCAGGAGGCGGCGAAACCGGATAAGAGCGCGGAAGTGCGAAACATCACCGGCTGCCTTGCAAAAGGTGACGGCGCCGGCGAATTCAAGGTTACTGCAAGCGACGGAAGCACCTGGGAAGTAAAGAGCAAAACCGTAAAGCTCTCGCCGCACGTCGGTCACACCGTAACCGTCACCGGCGAAGTCTGGCATCCCGATATGCACGGCGCCAAGGAAAAGGCCAAGGACGCGGTGGACGCTGACGCCAAGGAGCACGGCCACTTGAACGTCACCAAGGTCGAAATGGTCAGCGACTCCTGCAAGTAAGTGTTCCTTAAGCAACCGCTCAGAGCAGCCGCCGGAGCACCCTCCCTCCGGCGCCCTTTGATCTAGCTGCTCTTCTCACCGTCGTACATCTCCCAAAATAATTTCACCGTACCCGGCCCGTTCCCCGCATAGTGATTGTTCGCATACGCATACACCTGCAAATTTCGCCTCCGCAGCTCACGAAACATCTCTACCCAATGCAGCAGATCGCTTCGCCGGTCCACCACCGTCTTGTCCCATCGCGTCGTAATCTCTTCAATTCCCTTGCGATCACCGAGCCATCGCACATACGCAAAATCTGTCGTAATCAAATCCAGCTCTTTCTTCACCTCCCAAGGACGCGGCATCCAATTATGATCAGTCAACGCCAGCGCTACCTGATGCTCGCGCAGCAGCGCCAGCAGCGGCTCCTCCAGCCAGGTCTTGTTCCGAATTTCCACCACAAATCGTCGCGTTCTGTCCGGTGGCCCGACAATCGCTGTCAGCCTTTTCAAGAATGGCTCCAGCCGCGCCAAAAATTGCGCGCCACTGGTCATTACGCCCGGGCCGAAGTATCCAAACTGCAGCAGCATCGGCCCCAGCTTCTCTCCCAGCAATCCCATCGTCTGCAGAAATTCATCCATTTCTGCGTCGCAATCCACCAGCACCTTTTCGTGTGTAATCACCTGCGGCACTTTCACCGCAAACACAAAATCTCTCGGAGTCCTTTCATACCAGGCGCGCACCCGCTCAGGTTTCGGCGTTCCATAAAACGTGCTGTCCACCTCCACTGTCCGGAACCGCGTCGCGTAAAACCGTAAATACTCCGCTGCTTTCATCCCCGCCGGATAGAATGTCCCTTCCCATCCCGCTGCGGTAAAGGCCGAAGTTCCCGCCAAAATCCCCCTCTCACCCGCTCCAATCCGATGTTGGAATTCTGTGTCGTGCGTGAGCGTGGTTGCTTCCTGCGGCTTCCTTTCACGCGCCTTGTGTTCTTTCTCGTCCGGCACACCCAGGTCAAACAGCGTCTCACTGCTCCCAGCTTCTTGCCCGCCTTTGATCTTCTACACGCCCATCTCATTTTCCGGGAGATAACTCCCGCCTTCGCGTTCGTCTCGGTCTCTCCATCCTTCTGGCCCTGACACAACTTACGCGAACTTCCTTGGCAAGAAAACTGAGGCCACGGTTGGCAAAGTCACCGGTCGCGCCATCTTCTCCTCTTGACAATCAGTATAAGAAGCATATTCTCCTCCTGCGCCATAAGGAGCGCATCAATGCCCGACAAGTCCGGCGACGTCATCCAGGGAACACTGGATATGCTCATTCTGAAAACCCTGGCGCTCCAGCCTCTGCACGGCTATGGCGTCGCTCAGCGCATCGAACAAATAAGCGCAGGCGTTTTCCGCGTCAATGCCGGTTCGTTGTTCGTCGCCTTTCAGACGCGGAACACGCCTGAGCTTATTTGTTCGATGCGCTGAGCGACGCCATAGCCGTGCAGAGGCTGGAGCGCCAGGGTTTTCAGAATG
>DASSYL010000560.1:0-5164 GCA_035703315.1 Candidatus Acidiferrum sp.
GGGAGGGTTTCGCGAACCTCGCTCGAGATTGCATTAATGAAGCGCTGCTCGGCGGCTTCCGCTGATTCGCTTGAAACCAGCAAGCGTTGGGTGAGCGCGGCCCAATCGCGGAGACGTTCACGGTAGAGGCGTATGTGCTCGCCGGGCTTGTCGATGTAGCCGAAGTGGGTGAGGAACAGGCGCTGCGGATTCCATGATGCGATAGTGTCGAGAGAAGCGTTCCAGAGCTCGAGGTCGATGTCTGGTGGAGGAGTAGCGGGCAGGAGATACGGCTTCCCCTCGATACGGATTCCGGCATTGTCGCCGACGAAAGCGATGCGCGAATCGGCATCCCAATACGCAACGTGGTGCGAAGCATGGCCGGGTGTATAAAACACGCCAAGTTCCACATCGCCGATCCTGATTTTTTCGCCGCCCTCAAGCGGGATTAGATTGCTTTCTGGCACGGGAGCGCATTCGCCGTAGAGGGTTTCCAGCTCCGCGCCGTAAAGACGTCCGGCGCTGGCCAGCAGGCGCGAGGGATCGACCAGGTGCGTGGCGCCAAACTCGTGGACGAAGACTTTGAGGTGCGGATTTTCGCGCACGATGGCGCCAGTGGCGCCGGCGTGGTCAAGGTGGATGTGCGTGAGCAGCAGGGCTTTGAGCGAAGCGAATTCGAGTCCGCGCGACTTCAGTTGCGCGCGGAGAGTTTCCAGGGTGGATTCGGGGCCGGGATCGATAATGGCGCTGAATCCCTGAGACACAATCAGCAGGGAAGCGATGGATTGCGGGCGGCCGGTCCAGTTGAGGTCGATGGTCGAAAAGGTATCCATACCATACCCAGTGTAGCAATATGCAAAGAACGTAGCCCCGGAAAGTGATGAAAAGACAAGGAATTGCTTGCGGAACGCGAGCGGGTTGACATAGGCTATTGGCACCGCGCTTTGTCTTTTTTTTGTCCCTCCCCACGAACAACCAGGGAAAGGGTGAGGACGCGCCACACCTTTTTGCGCGCGAGGAAAGAGACAAAGTAACAGGCTGCGCCGCTCCCTCGGAAGGCAGCTGTTTGCCGGGGGGCGTGGGAACAAGCGGAAGTACTACAAAGAATGGTGGGGAGGATGGATATGCGTAAGCGGTGTGCAGCGGCAGCAGTGGGGGCACTATTGGCGTTTCCCCTTTTTGCGCAGCAGAAAGATGAAACCGCAAAGCCGGCGACGGAAACCACGGCGGCTCCAGAAACGACGGCAGCTCCGGAAAACGTAGCGCCGCTCACACGCAGTGTGTGGGCAATTCCCGCAGTACCTCGGAAGACTCCCTTCCCGGGACCGCAAGCATCGGCCACTACGACCAAAGATACGCGTCCGCCGGGGAAACTGGTGCCGCGTTATGAAATAAACGGTGGCTACAGCTACATCAATTTCGCTCCGGGTGATGGCTTCGACAATTTTAATAATCACGGCGGCACAGGTGGGTTCACGTATAACCCGAATCGCGTGCTGGGGCTGACGGCGGAAGTCGGCGGCTACAATGGGCATCGTGACGTGAACGGCACTCGGGTGAGCGCCGGACTGACTTCGTATCTGTTCGGTCCGCGCTTGAACCTGCGGCGCTTTGATCACTTCGTGCCGTTCGTGGAGTTTCTGTTTGGCGGAGCCAACGGAAGCGGCGGCATCACCGGCGACCGCAGCCAGAACGCCTTTGCGCTTGCGGCGGGCGGCGGTGTAGACGTAGTGCTCACCAAGAACCTGGCTTGGCGGTTTGCGCAGATTGATTACCTGATGACGAACTTCAGCGGTGCGAATTTGAATGCGACAGCGCGGCAGAATAATCTGCGCCTGGGTTCGGGACTGGTGCTGCGGTTTGGCATACCGCCTCCGCCGCCTCCGCCGAATCACCCACCGGTGGCAGCGTGCTCGGCGAATCCGACTTCCGTATATGCGGGATCGAACGACGCCGTCACTGTTCACGTGAACGCCAGCGATCCAGATAACGACACGCTGACCTATAGCTACACAGCGACGGGTGGAACCGTGGAGGGCACGGGACCGGATGCACGGTTCAATACTTCCGGCTTGGCCGAGGGAACGTACACGGTCAACGCCAAGGTAGACGACGGCAAGGGCAGCACGGCGACTTGCGCTGCGGACATCACTGTGGCCAAGAAACCGAACCAGCCGCCGACGATTTCGTGCGCGACCGACCACAGTCCGATCATGCCGGGCGAACGCACTGGCATTACGGCGACGGCGAGCGACCCGGACGGCGATCCGTTGACCTACACCTACACCGCCACGGGCGGCCAGGTGAGCGGCGATGGGCCGAAGGCTACCTTTGACTCGACCGGACTAAGCGCGGGTAGTTACACCGTGAAATGCTCGGTCAGCGACGGCAAAGGCGGAACCGCGGATGCGAACACTAATGTTGACGTGCAGCAGCCGCCGCCTCCACCGCAAGCGGCCAAAGCCGGCGATTGCGGCTACAACAAGGCCGGCGCGTCGCGGTTTGACAATGCCTGCAAGCGTGTGGGCGATGACGTTGCGCTGCGCTTGAATAACGATCCCAGCGCCAAGCTGGTGATTGTGGGCTATGCGGATGGCAAGGAACCGAAGGCCGCGAAGCTGGCGCAGACGCGCGCCGATCTCGCCAAGAAGTACATTGTCGAGAAAGGCGTGGATGCCTCGCGCATTTCGACCCGCACGGGCGAAGCCTCGAAGGAGAAGGGTCAGGAAAAGGCCAATCGCCGCGTAGACTTCGTCATCGTGCCGGAGGGCGCGACCTACTAGAGCGATGAGAGCGGATCGCGTGCCGTGTTTTGTGTGCTGCGCGTGATTCGCTCATTCGATCAACTCATCCGCGGGCTCGGAGAGTCAATCTTCTCCGGGCCCGCTTTCTTTTGGACAGTGGCCTTGCGATTGTCGGCCAAATGCATCCTGGCGGTTTTTGCTCTTGGCCTGGCCTTGGCTCTTCCCGCCTGCGGCCAGCGCTGGGAGCGACTGGGGCCGCCGGGTGGAACGGTGATTTCGCTGACGGCGGCTTCCGACGGGACGGCGTATCTGGGTACTCCGGACGGGCACATTTTTGCTTCGCGCGATCGTGGCGAGCATTGGGAATTGCGCGGGCGCGCAGGCGGGCGACTCGATGGAGTAGTGCAACGGATTGTTCCCGATGTGCGCAAAGCGAACCGGTTGCTGGCGGCATTGTGGTTTCGCGATACATCGGGCGGTGGCGTGTTTGAAAGCACCGACGGCGCGAGAAATTGGAAGCTAGTCGGGCTCGGAGACGAAAGCGTTCGTGCGCTGGAGCAGTCGCCGTCGGACGCAAAGGTTTGGGTAGCCGGGACTCGCAACGGCGTTTTTCGCTCGACGGACGATGCACAAAGCTGGCAGAGGATTACGCCAGTGGATGATCCTGAATTGCAGAACGTCGACTCGCTCGCGGTCGATCCGCGCGACGCGCAAATTGTTTACGTCGGGACGTATCACCTGCCGTGGAAAACAAACGACGGCGGCAAAACATGGTATTCCATCAGCGCCGGGATGATCGACGACTCGGACATCATGAGCCTGCGCATCGACGCACAGGATCCACGGCGCGTTTTCTCAAGCGCGTGCTCCGGCATTTATCGCAGCGAAGACGGCGGCGCCTCGTGGACCAAGCTGCAGGGCATTCCATACTCCAGCCGCCGCACGCAGCAAATCGTGCAGGATCCAGTCGACGCACGCACGTTGTACGCGGCAACCACCGAAGGACTGTGGATGACCGCCGACTACGGCGAAACATGGAAACGAATCACGCCTCGGGAGGCGGACGCAAGCGCTGTCGTAGTTCTGCGAGGTGAAAAGGGGAATCGCGTGCTCGCGGGCATGAGCGCACAAGGGATTCTGCGCAGCGACGACAGCGGCAACTCGTTTCTTGCTTCGAACGATGGATTTTCCCACCGCGTGATCGCCGCGATCGCGCGCGATGCCCGCGAGCCGCGCAATCTGGTCGCCCGGGTGGACGGTTACGGGCCGAAACTCCTGCTGAGCAGCGATGGCGGTCGGACCTGGGGCGAATTAGCTGGAACCGCGCCCGCGAAGCCGGTGGAGCAGATTTTTTCATCTTCGGCGGGCTGGTGGGCGAGTTTCCTTGAAGGCGGCCTCGCACGATTTGATGCAAGTGCGCGCGTTTGGCGAACCGTCGCGTTTCGCGAGGCGGCTCCACGACCGAACGCGCGGCGTGCTTCGCAACGCAAGCCGACGACGCGCATTCTGTCGCCTCACGTGCGGTGGTTGATTCAGACTAGCGAGCAGACCGGCGGAAAAACTATTGTCGCGACAGAGAATGGCTTATGGCAGTTGGACAATGCCAGGGTGGAATTTCGACGCCTTCTTGCCAAGAATCTGCCGCACGCCGTCAGCTTTCTTTCTTCGACCGCGAACGGCTCGCTGCTTGCCATTGCCGGTAGCGAATTATGGTCGGACCGCGACGGCGATGGTTGGAAGCCGGTCGCAACGCCACCGAACGCAAGTGGGCTCTTGTGGGCGGAAGAGAGCCCGCTCGCTCGAGATCAATTGCTGCTGGGAACGCGGCACGGCGTGGCTGTATCAGGCCCGAGCGGCGATTGGCGGATGCTTTCGAACGGACTGCCCGCGATTGCATCTGAGGCGCCGGCATTTTCCGGAACCAGGTGCCTTGTGGCCATGAGCAATGGCGGATTGTATGAATCTTTCGATGGCCTAAGTACGTGGCGGCGAGCGGAGACCGACAAAGAGCGCGGACGAGTAAGCATGTTATTCGCCGCCGAGAACGAGACTTTCCTGGTCGCGTCCGAAGAGGAAGGAATACTCCTTGGGCCGCTTGCTGAAGAGGGTGAGCGCTAACCCGGCTGTCGGGTCCAAAAATGGGAAGGACTTCTAGATGGCTTCCCAAATTGGTTCTATCCAGGTCTGCCTCGTCAGATGTTTTCCGCTCAATGAATTCCATTGTGAAACGTAACGGCTCTCGCGGGATTCGCTCCCGTCCTCTCCGCGCAAGCGGAACTGCCCGCCGCCGCCGCTCGCGAAAAACGTCTGCAAACTGCGCGCCGCCTTGCGCCAGAAGTTGGCGATTCCCGATTCTCCGCGCCTTCTGACGCCCCTCTTCCCGACTCCTTCGGAGAAATCCTGCGCCACGAACTCAACAATCCGCTCACCGGCATTCTCGG
>DASSYL010000584.1:0-2383 GCA_035703315.1 Candidatus Acidiferrum sp.
CGCTCGAAATTAATTGAAAGAGTGTAGCAAAGCGCTGGAAGAAGATGAAATGGGATCCGCGCGAGGATCGGCACAGTACTAGGGCTTGGACTGGGCTTCCTTTTTGGATTGTTCGAGCAGAACCGTACAGGTGGAAGTCAAATTGGTGCCCTTGATGGCGGCACACTTTTCAAAATTGGGAACGGCTTTGTCGGGGTGGCCGGAGTTCTGGTTGGCGACGCCCAGGAGGTAGTAGTTGGTGGGATCGGTGTTGGTGCCCAGCTGGACGGCCTGCTCGAGCTCGGGAACGGCCGCGTCAAAATTATTTCGGTGGAGGGCGACCAGGCCGAGACTGGCGTGGGCCATGGCGAGCGTTTCGTTTTTTAAGGTGGTGAAATTTGCATCGGGCATAGCGTCCGGCTTGACCCAGGTGGCGACACCGGCGATTGCTCCTTTGGCATCGGTTTCCGCTTTGGCGAACTTGGCCGCAGCATCGGGCGTGGAATCCGTAGTGGTGCGGGAAATCGTCTGGCTGAGGATGGACATGGTGCGGAAGTCGGACGGGTTCACTTGCAGACCTTTTTCGCCCGTAGCGATGCCCTTGTCGATTTGTCCGGCCTGAATATAAGCCACCGCGAGGTACTGATAGACATAAGTGGCATACGCGCTGGCGGGGAATTTATTCAGGAAGTCTTCCCCGGCCTGGATTTTTTTCGGGGCGTCGGTCTCCGGCATGGATTGAAAATGCTGGAAAGCTTTGTAGGCCTTTTCTTCGCCGGGACCGGGAGCTTTGATTTCGAGCGGGTTCTGGGGCTTGTCGGGGGGAGTCTTTTCTTGCGTAACGGCATTTGATGCGCAAACAGCGGCAGTCACTACGAGTGCAAGAATAGGGGCAGCGAATTTTACCGAAGAACGCATGAGGAAAGCCCTCCAGGAACTTATTTGGGTCTGGGTGCAGTGCCGGTTCGCCACGTTGGAGCGAACAAATTTTGTACCACGGGACGAAACGGCGCGCCAGAGGCTGCGACTTCTTGGACCAAGAGGTGGCTGAAGAGCAGAGAATAAGCCCAACCTAGAGCGAACAGAGTTCGGCAGAGTTCGCCGAGACTTCGCGATCGAAAACGAGCTTGCGGAGTCAATCAGGAACCAGTTCAGGAACCGGGATTGTGGGCGCGGGAGATGTCGGCGCCGAGGGCGCTGAGTTTTTCGACGATGCGTTCGTAGCCGCGGTCAATGTGGTAGACGCGTTCGATGGTGGTTTGGCCTGTGGCGACGAGGGCAGCTAGGACGAGGCCAGCGCTGGCACGCAAATCGGAAGCCTGTACGATTGTGCCGGTGAGCTGGGACGGTCCGCAGACGACCGCGCGGTGACCGTCAATGGTGATATTGGCGCCCATGCGCTTCATTTCAAGCGCATGGAGAAAGCGGTTTTCGAAAATGGTTTCGGAAATGACGGAGACGCCTTCGGCTTGCGTAGTGAGGGCCATGTATTGCGCCTGCATGTCCGTGGCGAAGCCGGGGTATTCCTCGGTGGTGGCGTCAGCGGCGACGAGCCTTCTGACGCCGCGAACGCGCAATTGTTGGGGCGCGGTCTGTTCAATTGAGGTACCGGCATCGCGAAGTTTGTTGATGATGGCGTCGAGGTGTTTTGGCTCACAGTCGGTGACGGTGAGATCGCCATTTGTAATGGCTCCGGCGACGAGAAACGTGCCGGCTTCGATGCGATCGGGAATGACGGAGTGTTCCGCACCGCGAAGAGATTTGACGCCGCGAATGCGGAGAGTGGAAGTGCCGTCGCCTTCGATATGCGCCCCCATTTTGCGGAGAAGAAGAACGAGGTCAGTGACTTCCGGCTCGCGGGCGGCGTTTTCGAGGATGGATTCGCCGTCGGCGAGCGCGGCGGCCATCAGGATATTTTCTGTGCCTGTGACGGTGATTTTGTCGAAGGCAATGCAAGCACCTTGGAGGCGGCCAGTGCGCGGGGCACGCGCTTCGATGTAGCCGTGGGCGGTATGGATTTCCGCACCCATTTTTTCCAGCGCGGCGAGATGGAGATCGACGGGACGTGCGCCGATGGCGCAGCCGCCGGGGAGGGAAACGCGTGCGACGCCGGTACGGGCGAGAGCGGGACCGAGTGTGAGGATCGACGCACGCATGGTTTTGACGAGTTCGTAGGGAGCGACAGCTTGGTTGATGGTGGGTGACGCGATGGTGTAATTGGCGGCGGGAAATTCCGATGTTGAAACCGTTGCTCCCATGTAGGCGAGGAGTTTGCCCATGGTGATGATGTCGCGGACCATCGGGATGTTGTGAAGCAGGAGCGATTCAGCGGTAAGGAGTCCGGCGGCCATGGCGGGTAGCGCGGAATTTTTCGCCCCGCTAATGGCCACGGTACCGTGGAGAG
>DASSYL010000061.1:0-2960 GCA_035703315.1 Candidatus Acidiferrum sp.
GCTGCTCCTCGCGATTTCCGTACTACATGAACACTTTCGGTTTCCACACCATTCATGGCCGCGCGCCCGCCGTCGCCACCGGCCTCAAAGCCGTTCGCCCTGACCTCGAGGTCTGGGTCGCTACCGGAGACGGCGACGCTCTCTCCATCGGCGGCAACCACACCATTCACATGCTTCGCCGCAACGTCGGCCTCAAAGTTCTTCTATTCAACAATCGCATCTACGGCCTCACCAAGGGCCAATATTCCCCTACTTCTGAAATCGGCAAAAAAGCCAAGTCCACTCCGTACGGCTCGCTCGATCGCCCGTTTAATCCCGTCTCCCTAGCCATCGGCGCGGAAGCCACTTTCGTCGCACGCTCCGTCGACGTCTTCCAGGCCCACCTGAAAGACACATTGAAACAAGCCGCCGCCCACCGCGGCTCCGCCTTTGTCGAAATTCTGCAGAACTGCAACATCTTCACTGACGGCGCGTGGACCGGCATCACCGAAAAAGACGCCCGCAGCGAACACGTCATCCAGCTCGAGCACGGCAAGCCCCTCGTCTTCGGTAAGAATCGCGACAAAGGCATCCGCCGCAAAGCCGATGGCGACATCGAAGTCGTGCAGCTCGGCAAAGGCATCTCTGAATCCGACCTAGTCGTCCACGACGCGCATCATCCGCGCCCCTCGTACGCCTTCCTGCTCTCCCACATGGAGCACCGCGAAGGTTTCCCAACTCCGATCGGCGTCCTTCGCGCCTGGGACGACCTCCCGCGCTACGAAGACGTCATCAATCAGCAGATTCGCGACGTCCAGGCTAAGCGCGGCACCGGTGATCTGGCCAAACTCCTCCGCGGCGGCGACACCTGGCGCGTCGAAGCCCGCTAATTTCGCATCATCGAAATCCGGCCGAGGTGTTTTCGCTGTGCGTTTTGTTCTGCGCGGGCGATGCTTCACGACTCACTTCGTTACGTGAGTTTTCGACCCTTTTTCGCACTTTCACTTCTACAAACCCGTTACACAACCTTTACCTGCTCGATCTAACGCGCATTCCCACTCCTGCGTCGAATGGACATAAATGTTTGGGGCTGCATTCGCAAGACGATGCTGACCGCGGTCTTCTTCACCCCGGCCGCAAAAGGTGCATAACGCTAGCCACTCCAAACTAAAAAAGGAGAAAGGTAATGAAACGGAATTATTTCCGCTTGTTCGTGGTGTCTCTATTTGTTGCCTCGTTCGGGGTTGCAGCGCAAGCAGGCGAGCCCGATCGGCTTCTCGTCAACATTCCATACGATTTCGTCGTCAGCGGCAAGACCCTTCCCGCCGGCGCCTATCATGTATCGCGGTTCAGCGAAGGCGATTTGCACGAACTTGCCATTCGCAGCGTCGAAAGCGGCTCCACGGTTATTGCTCTCTCTAGCGAGATCAAATCCGTTTCCAGCAATCAGCCCAAAGTCACGTTGCGAGGTTCCGGCGAACAACGCTTCCTGTCCCAGATCCAGACCGCCGAACACATCTTTACCATCCCGGTCTCCAAGTCCGCACTCGCGGAAGGCACCGCGGATTCCGGCCGCGGCTCCTATGTAAGCGGCACTTCCGAATCCGGCAAGCACTAATTTCACATCGCGTGGGCACAAGAACTCGGCCTGCAAGAATATCTGGAGGCCGAGTTTGACTTGCTAAGAAAGTGCTCGCTTCGTTGCGGTTAGGCCGTTTGCGCCACGGAAGCTGAGGCAATCGCCGGATCGGTCACGCTGGGCCGACCCGTCTCCACGTGTCCAGCCAGCTGCCGCCGGAAGATTGCGTCGGAATCTACGCTCAGGGTCAGGTCATACCAGCCGAACGATTTGTGCAGTGTATCCACATACGTGGCACTGCCATTTGGCTGCACCACACGCGTCTGTGTCTTGTCCGTGTACGCGTCAAAGATGTTCACCTTCGCCGCGCTTGACCCGTCATTTCGAATCGTCAATACAATCCCGCCCGAATGTTGGTCGTACGCCGCGTTGAGGTGCAAGTTCGCGCTCCCCGGCGCCAATCCGCCGGCGAACGTTCGCAGGAAGCCGTTCGGCCCGTAAACCGCCAAGTCATACGACGTCTCCGCAACTGCCCCGAAACTATCCGACGTTTGGTGTCCCGCGCCAACGGTGTACGTCCTCGGCGCGGTGCTGCCATCGCCGAATCGCACTTGAAACGCCGCTCCCATCTTGCCTTTATTCCGAAACGTCAGCTCCACGCCGCCTTGGCCCACACTCACTTCGCCTTCCACATGCAGCTCATATGGCAGCGCTCGCGCCGGCCGTGTTCCGGGCTCTTGCTCCGGCAGCGCTTGATTCACCGGCGGAGCAGGAACGAAATCGGGATGACGTTCATTGTCGGGCGGCGCGTATGCCACCGTGCTGGGTAAGGCGACGACCGCGTCGTTCGGGGAGTCGAAATCAAACGCCGATGTCAGATCGCCCGCGACTGCGCGGCGCCACGGCGTAATATTCGGCTCCACCACGCCAAAGCGCCGCTCCAAGAAACGAATTAGCGACGTGTGATCAGACACCTCGGAGTTCACCCATCCGCCCTTGCTCCATGGCGAGATAACCACCAACGGCACGCGCACGCCCAACCCGTAAGGCCCGAGCGCGTTGTTCGCGTCGCCCCCGTAAAGTTCGTTGGTGGTGCCAACGGTGGAAATGCCTTCCGCTCGCGACCGTGGCGGTGTCGGCGGCACGACATGATCAAAAAATCCGTCGTTCTCGTCGTACATCAGGAAGAAGACCGTCTTACTCCAAACCTCCGGATTGGCAGTCAGCGCATCGAGGATTTGCGACACGTACCACGCGCCAAAGTTCGCCGGCCAGTTGGGATGCTCCGTGTACGATTCTGGCGCGACAACCCACGACACTTGCGGCAGTTGATTCGACAGCACATCCTGCTTGAAGATGTCGAACAGTGTCCCGCCCTTCGCAATGTTCGTTCCCGTTCTCG
>DASSYL010000070.1:0-2521 GCA_035703315.1 Candidatus Acidiferrum sp.
TCACTGGAACACCCAGTGTCGGTTAAGCTTGAAAACTAGGAGTGGCGTGACCACGACCATCAGGGGGATCGGCCACCAGGTCTGCCCGCCAAGCCATTCGACAAGAAGCACCACCCACATGCTATTCAGGGCGAGACCGAAAAGGGATACCACCACGAAGCGGCTGGTTCTGAGCAACGGTGCATCCCGCCTTCCATGACCGCGGAAGCTCCATCTGCTGTGCAGGACGTATCCGCTGGCGAGAGCGCAGAAATAGCCGGCGACGTTCGCGACCAGAGCGGAGATTTGGGCAAGCTCGGCCAGTATCCAGTAGACGGCAACCTGCAGCGCTGTAACTGCGACGCCGGTGACACCATAGCGCATAATTTGCCCGGACCATCCGGGACCGGATAAGGCTGCGATCAGACGCCGCGTGGTGGAGATCAAGGAGCTTCCTTCAATCCAGCGGCCGTCATCGGCGTCAAACCCTCAACCCGCGCAACGTGGTAGCGGAACTGAAGATTGGAGCGTGGCGCTCCGCAGGAATTCGGCGCCGCGGGCCACGCGTGAGTACCCGGCCTCAAGGCAATTCGATAGAGCTGGGAGCGCTTTTCATCTCCTACCAATGAGATCTCTCCGCGCGCGCTCACTTCCGCCAGCAAGAGCGGTATTGCGACTTCTTCCGTTGAGTGATCGTGCGCGGTCAAGAGCCATGCGTGACTTCCGGCCGGTAGGCTGGCCAGATCGCGCAGGAGGCACCGCGGCTCCAGGTGCACGTTCGCCATTGCACGATAGCGCAATCCGGAGAATCCGTACTGTCTGGCGTAAAGTAGAAGGGCCAGCTCAGCATTCGGACTGACCAGTATGACATCCTGTTGTTCCCGCATCTGCGCCAGTCGGGAGAGGTTCGGCTTGACCTCTTCCCACGCCCAGGGGGGAGTTTCGCGGGCGTCCCTGATCGTGCGCACAAGAGAGCTCGCTATCAGCGCAGCCGCTACGCAGGCAACCGTGAAGCGCTGGTACCGGGTTGTTGTGCCGATGAGGCCGACGCCGTGCGCTACGAGAATGAAGAATGGCGCCGCCAGAGACAATTGGAGACGGTTCTCAAACGGATAGGCGCGGGCTGCCGAAGCCGCGAGGGATATTGCGAACGGACTCACGAGCAGCGCCAGAAGCCATATGCTACGGCGGGCAAACCGTATCACGCCCGCGAGCGCTGCCGCAGCAAGAACAAGCGCCATCCACTTTGGATGCGGGTAGTTCTCTCCAAAGGAGCCCAGCACGCGGAACAACTTGTGCGGATACCACAAAACCGCTTGCACAGTAGTGGGTATCGGGGCGAACGCATCGGTCCAATAGACATTCACCATATTGTGCACCGTGGCCGCCTGCCCGGCATAGGTGGAGAGATAGAGAGCGATGAACATGGCAGCCCAAGCTAGTCCGACACCGGCCAGACCAGCGGCCCATTGCCAATCGCGCCGGGCGAGCGCGACGGCAAACAGCACGAGCCCGCTTGAGGCGAGTACGAACAAGCCACTGAAGGTCAGCGTCACGCACGCGGCGCCCAAGAGGGCCAGCCGAATGGTCTTCTGGCGACGTCGATCCTCGCTGGTGATGAGCTGTGCTGCAATAGTCAGGATGGCCACCGAGAATAGTGCATCCAGAATGTATGGCTTGATCATCGCCGAATAGCGGATGAGGGTGGTCGAAAAGCCAAAGAGAGCCGTCGCCAGCACAGCTTCAGGCAGGCGAAGCAGGTCTCTCGAAAGACGCCAGCATAAGAACACCGCAGCAATGCCGCCCACGAGCGAAACCATGCGCAGCGAGTAGTCGATATTGGGCCAGAGCACATAAGCGAGCTTTTCGAGGGCAAGCCATCCGGCCGGTGCCATTTGATCGAAATGAAGCGGACCAAAAAGCGCCGCGAACGGGAGGTGGATCAGGTTCAGAGCCACCAGGATCTCGTCGTGCCAAGCCGTGCGCCCGGCCGCGAAGACCCAAAGCCTGAAAATGGCGGCGGTCGTCAATACAAGAATGATCAGCAGGTACAGCCATTTGGTGTACGGCTGGGCGACGGGTTGCTTCCACAAGCCTGCTTCCGCAGATGGCCGCGATGAGTTCCCTCGAAGCTGCACGGCACAAATTCCCAGTTCGCCCAGCAGCATGATTTTAGAGTGATTGCAATGGTATGTCGATGCGATGTGAATCGCGAAATCCCAAGTAATATGAAGCGCTTCGACCATAGCGGCGGCCTCCGGCCGACGGCCGGGAATGGTGGTGTTTGGATGGAACTCGAGTGACGGCATCGCGACTGCGTTCGACGCGAAGCGCGCTGTTTTCATGCAGCCAGGGTCAAGCTGAGAGATGCCCAGCAGTTCTCCGCAGGTCGGGTTTTGCGCCGACAGCGGACATCTCCTGCCGGACGCTGTTCGTCTGCGAGGTGCCGATTTCAGATTGCTGTCCCAGACCCAAGGTAAACTGCCATTGGTGCTTCGGCTTCAAGCGATAGGAGGCGTCGATGGGCGCACCTGGCTCGGTC
>DASSYL010000131.1:0-3466 GCA_035703315.1 Candidatus Acidiferrum sp.
AAAAAACGCTAAAAATTTCTTAAGTTCCTGCCGATAGAGGCCGTGGCAGCGTGTCGCTGGGCGGGCAATTTGAAACGTCCGGATTAGAAAGTACTTACGCTGCCTGCTCAGGCCAGGGTTACGGGAGATAGTTATGAGCCTCGGTGGTTCATCCATGCCGGCGGCAAAAATCGTAGATAATAGCGGCAACATGGCAGAGGCCGGTTCGCAGATCGCCAAAATCGCTTGGGTAGTGTCGGCTGCCGTGTGTCTGTTCGCCGCGGAGAATATCTGGATTGATCCCTGGCTGGCGAGGAAGTCGCATCACAAGCTGCCGTCGTTTGTGCCGGAGGCGCTGAGTGGCGTGTGGTTCTTGACGTTGATGGCGCTGGCGATTACTGTGATTTTGTTGGTGGTGTACGAGGTGCTGTTGATGCGCGACGCTCGAATAGCGCCATGGAAGAAAACCGCGACGGGAATTCTGGTCGTTGCGGCCGCAGTTCTGGTTGGCGGATGGGTGGTTGCGACCGGCGGAATCAGAGCCGGCAGGGTCAGGGCCAGCGCAGAGACCGCAAGCACGCAACAGAAACAGAAAGGCGAACCGCAAAAGCGCACGGTCCTGTTGCGCTGGCAAGCCAGCACGACTCCCGATGTGCGCTACAACGTGTACCGTGGTCCGGCGCGGGGAATTTATCCGGACAAGCTGAACAGCGCACCGATTGAGGGAACCACGTATAGCGATACGACGGCAGTGAGCGGGCAGACGTATTGGTACGCGGTCCGGGCGATCAATAGCAAGGGCGAAGAAAGCACTGAGAACGAAACGTCGGTCACGGTTCCTTGAAGGGACAATTCGATACACGGAGAGATGACGCGGGGTCAAAAAGAGCCGGCCTAATGGCTGGCCACTACAACGCGACATTTTGCTGAAGAGAAGGAACCTCACGGGATGACGGAGAAGGTAGAACTGTACGACAACGCGTATGGAAATTATGGCGCGGAAGTGTATCGGCAAATTCGTGTGGAGACGTACGGCGAGGATCTGGGGCAGACGAGCTGGGTGACGACGGAAGAGTCTAGCGAGATTCCGCGCATGCTGGGGATCACGGCTGCGTCGAATGTGGTGGAAATTGGGAGTGGTTCGGGACGATACGCGCTGCAGGTGGCGAGCACAACGGGCTGCCGCGTCGTAGGCGTGGACATCAACGATCCGGGGATACAGAACGCAAATGCACTGGCGGCGGAGCAGAATCTGGCGGAGCGAGTACGGTTTGAAAAGTGCGATGCTTCGCAGCCGCTGCGATTTGGCGATGCGACGTTTGATGCAGTTTTTTCGAATGATGTGCTGTGCCATATTCCCGGGCGCGACAAGCTATTGCGCGAGCTGCAACGGGTCTTGAAGCCGGGAGGGCGGCTGCTGTTCAGCGATGCGCTGGTGATTGGCGGAGTAATTTCGCATCAAGAGATCGCGGCGCGCAGTTCAATCGGATATTTTCTTTTTAGTCCCCCTGGCGAAAATGAACGCATGTTGCAGGAAGCAGGCTTAGCGGTGGTGGAAGTCAAAGACACTACGGCGAATGCCAGCTTGATTTCAAAGCGTTGGCATGATGCACGCGAAAAGAGAGCCGAGGCGCTGGTCGAAATTGAGGGCAAGGCGAATTTCTCGGGCTTGCAGCAATTTCTCTCGACAGTAAACACACTGACGAATGAGCGGCGACTACTGCGACTAAGGTATGTAGCTCAACGCCTGCACACTCGACGCGGTGACGGCACTAGCTGAACTCAAACCACGTTTCCGAAGCTGGCTGCGCATGAGGCCCGGTATAGTCCCTTTACGGAGAGGACGCGCCGAGTTCTTCGCGGCCTTGATCGAAATCTCGCCGAAAATGCCAGCGTAGCCCTTCGACGTTGCGAGAGCCCGACAGGATTTTGTGAATGGCCGCGACTGCAGGTGGAGAGCGATTCGCCGTGCGCGTCCGCCGAGTAGAGAATTGAGGAAACCGCAATTGCGTTCGATGATTCCAATCCAGGTCTTTCCCTCTTGTTCGTTGTCAGGGCGAAATGAGATCACGAAGGCGCTACTGCTAGACTGCGATTGAAAATTAAGATACCAGCCAAAGTCTTCCTGGCCGGGTTCCCGAGAAACGCAGAGACCGTGACCGCGTAGCTCACCGATCAGCCATTTGGCGCTCGCCATCTCCAAAGCAGCAATCATTGATGAAGTAGCTTTTTGGCTGGGAGGTGTTGAATGCCGAGCCGTTGAAGGTAACGACGGTTCTGATCTGCGTGTCCATGATGGGGCGAAGCAATTCTAGTTCAGGCAGCAGTAGTGGAAACAAGGGCGTGCCCAATCCGGAATGGACCCCATACCTTGACCGGGTGGCGGGGATTTCGTAACGTGAGTTGGCGATGAAAAAACAAACATTTGTGAGATGGGCAGTGAGCTGTGCGGCGGTGGTGTGGTTGGGCGCGGGCGTGTTCGCGCAGAATGCGGCGCAATACAAAGAACGGGCGGAGACCGAGAAGGCGTGGCCGAAAGACCCAGTGCGCGGAGCGCACGGGATGGTGGCTACGGACGAAGAGCTGGCGTCAAGAGCGGGCGTGGAAATTTTGCAGAAGGGCGGAAACGCAGTGGACGCGGCGGTGGCGACGGCGTTCGCGCTGGCGGTAGTGGAGCCGGCGGCGGGAAACATCGGCGGCGGCGGCTTCATGCTGGTGCGCATGGCGGATGGGCGGACGAGTTTTCTGGATTATCGCGAGACAGCGCCAGGCAAAGCGACGCGCGACATGTACATTAAGCCGGACGGCAAACTGGACACGGAAGCGTCGGTGATCGGGTACAAATCGGTGGCCGTGCCGGGCACGGTGGCGGGGCTGGAGCTGGCGCTCACGACTTACGGCACCATGAAGCTGGCGGACGTGATGGCGCCGGCAATCCGGCTGGCAGAGAGCGGTTTTCCGGTAAGCGAAAAACTAGCACGGGAATTTGCGCACGAACGGCCGGACCTGCAGAAATTTTCGGTGAGCAGCCGGATTTTCCTGAAGAACGGCGACCTATACAAAGCGGGAGAGATGCTTCTACAGCCGGAACTAGCGGCTACGCTGAAGCGCATCGCAAAAAACGGCGCAGCGGAATTTTATCGCGGGGAAACGGCGCGGATGCTGGTGCGGGACATGCAGGCGCTGGGCGGACTAATGACGCTGGAGGACTTGGCGCAGTATCAGCCGAAGGCCCGACAAGTACTGCGCGCAAAATACGAACTGGACGGACATGAGTGGGAAGTGATCTCGTCGCCGCCGCCAAGTTCCGGCGGCGTGGCGGTGATTGAAGCGCTGAACGTGCTGAAGACCGTGCCGCTGAAAGGCTGGGACGACGTGGAGAGCGTGCACCTGACGGCGGAGACGATGCGGCGGGTGTTCGCGGATCGCGCGGCGTACCTGGGCGATCCCGATTTTGCGAAGGTGCCGGTGGATGGGCTGACCAGCG
>DASSYL010000310.1:0-5205 GCA_035703315.1 Candidatus Acidiferrum sp.
CAATTCCGAGCGCCTAGGTAAGAATCTCCGCGCGGAAATTTCTGGCGGGGCAAATCTACGTTACTTTGAAGCCCGCGATGCGCAAACCGAAGCCGAATTCGTCGCCGAAGAACTACGTAAGCTCCTGGACGATGATTCCTCCCAAACTTGCGCTGTCGAATACCGCACCAATTTCCAGTCCCGCGCCTTTGAAGAAGTCTTCCGCCGTCGGGGTATTCGCTACAAACTTGTCGGCGGCTTCAGCTTCTACAAACGCGCCGAGGTTCAGGACGCTCTCGCTTACGTCCGCCTGGCTCTGCATCCCGAAGATGACATCGCATTCCTTCGCGTGCTCAACGTGCCCCCGCGCGGCATCGGCAAAACTACACTGGAATCGCTGCGCGACCTGGCCCGCAAGAACGGCACTTCCTTTTGGAATGCGATGGAAGATTTCATTACCGCCAACGCCACCGGCCGCGCCGTCACGCCGCTGCGCGCTTTCATGGACTTGATCGCCAGCCTAGAAACCGCACTGAAAGAAAAAGAACCCGCCGACTTTATCCGCTTCGTCCTCGACGAAACGGGCTACATGGCCATGCTCCGCGACCGCAATACCCCTGAAGACGTCGCACGCACGGAAAATCTCGAAGAACTCACCCGCGCCGTCGCCGAAAGCATGGACGCCGGCGAATCCTTCACCGATTTTCTCGACGCCGCCGCGCTCGTAAGCGACGCGGACTCCTTCGAAGGCAAACCGGGCGTAACACTAATCACCCTGCACAGCACCAAGGGACTCGAATTCGATCACGTTTTCCTGACCGGCATGGAAGAAGGCATCTGCCCGCACAGCCGCTCTATCAACGACGGCGACGCCAAAGCCATCGAAGAGGAACGCCGCCTGGTTTACGTCGGCATGACACGCGCCCGCAAAACGCTCACACTGACGCGAGCGGTTTACCGCCGTGTCTTCGGTAATGAACAGCAGATGCGCGCCTCGCTGCCTTCGCGCTTCCTCGCGGAAGTTCCCAGCGAACTCGTGGACACCGTCCGCGGCTCCATGGCCGAAATCGGCCAGAACCGCCGCTACGAACCCGACCCCGAGTATTCCTATTCCGCGGAAGAATTTCTTCGCCGCGTCCGGCGCGGGAGCGCTCCGGCTGTTCGGCAGCCATCGCCGCCACGTACGCGTACCGAGCCAACTTTCGGACGTTCGGCCAGCCGCCGCGCATCCTCTGATCCTCTCATCGGCCAGAAAGTCCGCCACCCCGAATACGGCGTGGGCACTATCATCGGCGTCGAAGGCGACGAAGAAGATCGCCGCCTCTCCGTCACCTTCCCCGGCCGCGGCACCAAAAAGTTCGTCGAACGCTACGCCCAACTTCAGCAAGTCTGATACTCTCCGCGCAACAGCTGGCCTTCCCGCCACTCAACGCTCCGCTTGTACCTTGCGCTTTGCACTTTTCACCTCTTGCTCCGCACTTCGGTTGCGCCTCGGCGCCACTCACGATAAAGTGTGGCCTCGCACATTCTTGGAGACACGAGTGCCCTCACTCCTTTTCCGACGCAAAAACATTGACCAGCTAATTTCCGATTGCGAGGGTGCCGAACTCCGCCTGAAAAAGTCCCTCGGCTGGCTGAGCCTTACTTCACTTGGCATCGGCGCCGTCATCGGCTCGGGCATTTTCACCATCGTTGGCACGGCCATTGCGGGGCAAAAATTTCAAACCTCTTCGATCTTGAACGTCCCGCTTCTGCAATACCTCATCAATCATTCCGAATCTTTCGGTCGCCCCGGTGCCGGCCCGGCCATCGCGCTCTCGTTTGTCCTCGTGGCCATCGCCTGCGGCTTCGCTTCCGTCTGTTACGCCGAACTCGCCGCCATGATCCCCATCGCCGGCAGCGCGTATACCTACACTTACGCCACCATGGGCGAAATCATCGCCTGGATCATCGGCTGGGACCTGATCCTCGAATATGCCGTCAGCAACATGGCCGTCAGCGTCGGCTTTTCCGCTCACCTCGTCGATCTCCTCGACTGGTTCGGCGTCCATCCCAATCCGCAATGGATCTCTCCCGCCTATTTGCCCAGCGGCCTTAGCGATCTTTCCGGCAACATGATTTACGGCCCCGGCTGGCACTTCGGCTTCAACTGGCCGGCCTTCATCATCGTCATGCTCCTGACCGTGATCTTGGTGCGCGGCATTCGCGAGTCGGCTAGAACCAACAACTTTATGGTGTTGGTCAAGATTGTTGCCATCCTTGCGTTTATCACTTTCGCGTCGCGCTTCATTCATCCGTCCAACTGGCATCCCTTCTCGCCCAATGGCTGGCCAGGCATTCTCACCGGCGGCTCAATCGTGTTCTTTACCTACATCGGTTTCGATTCCGTCTCGACCGCCGCCGAGGAATGTAAGAGCCCGCAACGCGACCTTCCGCGCGGCATCATCGCCACGCTCGTCGTTTGCACGCTCCTCTACATCGGCGTGGTCGTCGTCCTCACAGGCCTGGTTCGCTGGGACACCCTTCTCGACGACGCCGCTCCCGTCGTCAACACTCTCAAGAAGCTCGACATCCGCGGCCTGCGCCTCGTCGTCCTGATCGGCGCTCTGATGGGAATGATCTCTTCCCTGCTCGTTTTTCAAATTGGCCAGGCGCGTGTCTGGTTCGCCATGTCCCGCGACGGATTATTTCCAAAGATTTTCAGCCGTGTCCATCGCAGCTATCTCACCCCGGATTTTTCTACCTGGGTCGCCGGCTTCGTCGTCGGCATTCCCGCCGGACTGCTCGACATCGGCACCTTCGCCGACCTCTCCAACATCGGCACGCTTTTCGCATTCACTCTCGTGGCCGCCGGCGTTTTGATCCTTCGCTACCGCGAGCCGAACCGTCACCGCGCCTTCCGCGCTCCCGGCGGCCCGCTCGCGCCCATCCTCACCATCGTCACCTGTATGTTGCTTATGGCTGGCTTGCCCATCATGAACTGGATTCGTTTCTTTATATGGTTGGCTATGGGACTTGTGATTTACTTCACCTATAGCCGGAAGCGCAGCACGCTTCAGCTGCAAACAACGAAATAAAGGCGGCTTGGAATGTCCCGCAGATTGCGGCTCTGGTTCTCTCTCGCGCTGCTCATCGCGCTACGGCCGTCGCTCGTCTTGGCTTGGGGCAACAACGCGAACCGGCTGGTTGTTAATCGTGCGATTGACACTCTCCCGCAGGATATCCGCCCTTTTTTCGACGCGAACCGCTCTATCTTACTGCAGCACGTTAACGATCCCTTCGGCACGCCGGACAAGCCCATGACGCCAGCCGAACGCCGCAACCAGTTTTTGTTTCTCGAAAAGTACGGCCGCTTCCCGTTTGAGCAGCTCCCCCGCAGCTACAAAGCCGCCGTCGCCAAGTTCGGCAGGTCCAAGCTGGAATCGAACGGTCTCCTACCCTGGCAGATCGGGGTCTTCAGCGCGAAACTCACCGACGCCATGCACGAAGGCAAATGGGAAGACGCCAAACTCTTTGCCGCCATTCTCGCTAATTACGTCGCCGGTGCGCATGATCCCTTCAACACCACCGACAACAATGACGGCCACCTCAGCGCACAAACGGGCATCAACGAACGCTTTGGCACCGCCCTGGTCGACCGCTACTCGTCCTATTTTTTCATGCGACCCAACGACGCGGCATTCATCGCCGATCCCACCGACCACGCCTTTGAGGCTTGCCTCAGCTCGCACAGCTGGCTCGAAACAATTCTCTACGCCGACCGCGAAGCCCGTCGTGGTGTGAATGCCTACACCGACGAATACTACGACCACTTTTATAATCAGGCCGGGGCTGTTTTAATTCGCCAGCTCTCCGACGCCGCCAGCGATGTTGGCTCCTACTGGCTCACTGCCTGGAAAAACGCCGGCCAACCACAGCTCCCCCGCTAGCCTCACTCGCGCGCGCAGACCCGCGCGATCGCGTCGATCGCCAGAAGAGGTTGCGATTGGGCCACTCGAGTAGTACAAGTATTCCTCCATCGGCCATGCTCAACGGGCGCTCCAACCAAATGGCACGTTCCTTACGATGGAACGACGTTTATCGTGAAGCCGAACTCTATAAGGCGGCTGTTCGCATCTATACCAAGCCGGTGTTTCAATGGCGCAAGGCGCTATTCACTTCGACGGACGGAAGGACCCTTTACGACTTCGCCGAACGCGGATTGTCACGCCTCGGCGCGATTCATACGGCGCTAGATCGAAAAAACTTTGAATATCGCCCGGCGGTGGCCCTTCACTATAACTTTAACGGCAAACAGCGAACTCTCTACGTGCCTCCTTGGGAAGAACGTGTGGTTGACCTCTTGCTCTACCGCTGCTTGAACCGTAGACTCCACGGCTGGTTTTCGCCGAATTCTTACGCGTATCGCGACCGCCGGTATAGCCTCGATGCTTGCGAACGACGCATCGCCAGTTTGCTACGGTCGGCCACCACGCCTCTGTACGTCGTGAAGCGCGACATCGCCGACTACTTCGCCAGCATCAACCACGAATTTTTACTCAACAAATTGGCTCTTCTGGTTGATCCCGCGGATTATCTTTATCGCCTGCTGGCACAAAGAGTTCGCTTTCTGTATGAAGAGGACGGCCATCTACAAGTCGCCACGCTTGGTATTCCTTTCGGCGCATCAATCGCCTGCTTGTTCGCCAACATATACCTTACCGAGCTGGATCGCGAACTGGAGACGGTGCCTGAGCTGCACTATTTTCGCTATGCCGATGATCTGCTTATGGTTTCAACCAGTCGCGACCGAGTAGAACTGGCGACGCAGCGGCTGGAGGCTCATCTGAATAGGCTGGGTTTGAAGACCAAGCCAAGTCACAGCGCCAATCTCCTCCTTACCGAAGGGCCTGCGTTAGGCCTGCCCTTCACTGCCGCCCGCAGCTTCCGTCATTTGGGCTTGCTGTTTCGCAACCGCGGTGAGGTGGCACTCTCGCGCGACAAGCTTCGCAAGATCCAGAATCTGTTTCGCTTTGCTTTTCGTCGCAACCGGCGTTGGAAAAGGGAGGCAGATCCCCGGCGCCGCGTTCAGATCCTTGTCGGAATCGCAGTCAAGGTCATCGAAAATGGTCTTCGCAATGTTGCGATCCTCGACTACTACCTCAAGCATGTGAATGACGAACGGCAACTTCGCCTTCTGGATCGCTGGCTGGCAGAGGCGGTGTTGAGCGCAACGTTTGGCGGACA
>DASSYL010000088.1:0-4201 GCA_035703315.1 Candidatus Acidiferrum sp.
GAAGAGTACGGAAGGAGAAGTCGTGTGAAGAGAGGCCGCGTTTTCCGGCTGCGGCTTGCTGGTCGGCTTCGAGTGGGCCGGGCACTGCGGATTGAAAGATGAAGAGTTCCTTGCCTGGGAGCTTGGCGAAGGAGGATTGAGGCACACCGAAGTTTTTGGCGAGAACGTCCTTTGGAGTGTGCGCCATCCAATCGGAGAGCAGCACCGTAGCGTATTCAGAAAAATTGCCGTCGTCGAAAACCAGCAGGAATTCAGCGCCGTCGGGGTTAAGTCCCTGAATGGAATGGGGAATGCCGGTGGGGAAGTACCACAAGTCGCTCTCTTTTACGTCGGCGACGAAGCTCTTTCCGTCATTGTCGATGGCGGTGATGCGAGCGCTACCGTAGAGCATAAAGGCCCACTCGGCGGCGGTGTGCCAGTGCAGTTCGCGGATGCCGCCTGCGGTGAGGCGCATGTCTACGCCGGCCATGCTTTTCGAGACCGGGAGTTCGCGCACGGTAACTTCGCGCGACCAGCCGCCGCTGTGCAGGCGCTTGTGCGAAAAGGAAAAGGGATACTTGAAGGACGGAACGCCGCCAGCGTCGGTTTCCGGAGGATCGAATGAAGATTGATTTTGCGCGTCGATTTCGGGGTTGGTGGGACCGGGATCGCTCTTGCGACGCGAATAGCCGGGCTGGTTCTGGTCTTGTGCGGGAAGATTGGCCATCGAATTGACGCCCGCCGCGGCAAGTGCTGCTGAACCGGCTTCCAGAAAATTACGGCGAGAAAGTTTTCCTTCGTTTGCGTTGTCGGGCACGGCGCGGGTCCTTTCCGTATGGTTACGAACGAATTCCTGAATGGAGGTGGCTACGGGCTGTTATTTAAGTGACAGGGGTAGCCGTCTTACGGGGTGGATTGAAAAAGGGCAGCGGAACGACTTTGGCGGCGACGGTGCTGCGGACGGCTTCGACGGTCATTTCCATGTGCAGTATGTTGCCCACTGCGGAATGCTCGCGGTTGACAGTGGCGAGGGCGATCATTTTCTTAAGCGTGGGCGACCAGGTGGTCGAAGTGGCTTTGCCGACTTGGCGGCCGCTGCGGAACACCGGTACGGCTACGCGAGAAGCCATGCTGGGCACCTGCGGCGCCATACCTTGTTTGTCGAAAATAGCTTCGACTTCGTTCCAGTCAATTTCGATTCCCACTGTAGCGCGGGGCGCCCCGCCTCTTTTGCTTTCGGCGACCAGTGCGTCTTTTCCGACGAAACTTTCTTTCTTCAAATCCACCAATTTGCCGAGGCCGATTTCGCCCGGCGTGAATTTCTGCGCCGGGATGAGCGCTTTCTTGCTGGAGGTGTAGTCCACTTCGATCAGGATGAGGCCGGCTTCGATGCGGGCGACATCGAGTGCGATCATCCCTGCGGGGTGAATGTCGAAGGGCTTGCCTTTGGTTACCAGCGCATCCCAGACCTTCACGGCCTGGTCTGCAGGAACCCAGATTTCGTAGCCGAGGTCGCCGGTGTAGCCGGTGCGGGAGATGTCGACGGGAACGCCGGCGATCTTTCCGTGCGTGACGCGGAAATATTTCAGGTTGGCGATGTTGGCGTCTGCAGCCGAGTGGAGAAGCTTTCCGGAAGTCGGTCCCTGCAGAGCGAGGGCTGCGGTTTGTTCGGAAATGTCCTCCATTCTGACATCGAGACCGAGGGCGTTTTGCTGAAACCAACGCAGACTGGGGTCAGCGGCAGTCCAGCGGTAGTCGTTTTCACCGAGGCGAGTGATGGTGCCGTCGTCCACGACCTTACCTTCGGAGTCGCACCAGCAGCAGTAGATGACCTGGTCGACGGCGACCTTATTAATGTCGCGGGTGATGACGCGGTTGACGAGGCGAGTAGCGTCGCGCCCCGTGATGCGGTATTTGAAGAGCGGAGAAATGTCGATTAACGCGGCGGAGTTGCGGATGGCGTTGTATTCGTGTTCGTGGTGGGTTTCGTAAACGCTGACCGTGTAATAGCCGGACCATTCGCGATAGTTCAGGCTTTCGCAGAGTGCGAGGGTGCGTTCGTGAAAGGGCGTACCAACGGGCACAGGAGTGGCCTCCGGAAGTCGGATGCGATTATAGGGAAGTGCGAGCGGGTGCGTAAAGCCGACGCTGCGGTTACGCGACGCTTGACCGACCTTGTTCTGCGATGCATGCTGAAGGCCCGAAATTCCTCTACCTCCATTAGCTCCACCAGGAGGTTCCATGAAAACTGCGGCGGTTGGTTTTCGCGTACATTCCGGTTGGACATCGCTGGTGGCGGTAGCTTTGGAAAATGGGAAGCCCATGGTGTTGGCACGGCAGCGGCCGCACCTGGTGGAGACCTTTTCCTATACCTTCCGGCAGCCGTATCACACGGCGGAAAAGATGACGCTGGACGAAGCGAGGGATTTTTTAGCGAAGCAGCAGTCGGAGACTCGGCGTTGTGCTCTCGCAGCGATTCGTTCGGCGGAAAAGGACGTGGCGGCTCAAGGCTACAAGCTCACGCGCGCGACCCTATTGCTTGCTTCGGGGCGTCCGCTGCCGGAACTGGCTAAGATACTTGCGGCGCATTCGCTTATTCACACTGCAGACGGCCAGTTCTTTCGCGAAGCTCTGCTGCACGGCTGCGCGCAACGCAAACTCGCGGTCACTACAATAAAGGAACGAGAACTCTTCGTTGCTGCATCTACCTCTCTGTGCCGCAACCCTGTCGCCCTTGCGAAACTGGTCGGCGACCTCGGCAAGCCGCTTGGTTCGCCGTGGACCCAGGACGAGAAATTGGCCATGCTCGCGGCGTGGGTGGCCCTTTGCGGCATGCGGCCTGCCGCAAATTCCAAAGCGAATTAACCCCTCGATGCCATTCACGAGCGCGCAGCCAGACGGCTGGCATCATGCGCGAGTTGCGAATCTACTCTAGGCGGCGTGTCAAAGGTCTCTTGGTCGCTCATCGGTATCCCTGGATCAGTAAGATGAAACAAAACTGGGGCGGGTTCTACGCATTCCACTCAGACCGGACTGCAGCGCGTTTTGTGACAGCTGTACGATCCAAAGTGGGCGCTCCGCCAGCACGTAGAGCCGCCTCCCTCGGCTTGACCGCGCATCGTCCAGGATGTTTTTCTAGTGGCTGTTTTTGTGGAGCGAAGAATAATGTCTCTTGCTGAGATCAAGACCGTTGCCGTCCTAGGCGCGGGGACCATGGGGAACGGCATTGCGCATGTGTTTGCGCGCGCTGGTTACGAGGTGATCCTGCGCGATGTAGAGCAGAGATATCTCGATCGAGCGATGGAGACGATCGGCAAAAATCTTGAGCGCGAAGTTAAGAAAGGGACGCTAACTGAGGCCGAAAAGCCGTCGGTCCTTGCGCGTTTCAAACCTGTGACCGATATGACTGGGATCGCTGCGGCGGATTTTGTGGTGGAAGCGGTGCCGGAAAAGCTGGAGATCAAGCGGGCGGTGCTGGGCCAGGCGGACAAGCTCTTGCGCGCTGAGGTTGTCATCGCCAGCAACACCTCGTCGATTTCAATGACTGCGCTTGCCGCGTTGACGTCACGGCCGGATCGATTTGTTGGCATGCACTTCATGAACCCGGTGCCGGTGATGGTGCTAGTGGAAGTAATCCGCGCTCTGCAGACGTCGGACGCGGTGTTTGAACTGGCGATGGATCTCGCGAAGAAGCTGGGCAAGACGCCGGTCGCGGTAAACGATGCGCCGGGCTTTGTCTCGAACCGCGTGCTAATGCCTTTGATCAATGAAGCGGCGTATTGCGTGATGGAAGGCGTGGCAACGCCGGAAGCAGTAGACGCGGTAATGAAGCTCGGCATGAACCATCCGATGGGCCCGCTCGAGTTGGCTGACTTTATTGGACTGGACGTTTGCGTCGATATTCTCGACGTCCTCCACGAAGGCCTGGGCGATCCCAAATATCGCGCTTGCCCGCTGCTCAGGAAGTACGTGGCAGCCGGCTGGTTGGGCCGCAAGTCCCGCCACGGTTTCTACTGCTACCCGTAGCGTTTTTGCAGACGAACCCTCGACCCAGCTTTGATGAGCGCGCGGCGGAAACTCGCCCGAGCGAAAAGTCGGCCGGCCTGAGGGCATAAAGCCAGACGATGGCAAAAGAAAGGCGAAAATAATATTTGCCTTTTGTTCGCCTCTCTGCTACTTTCACCTCGACGTTTTCAACAGGTGCCTCATGTGCTCCGCTTCG
>DASSYL010000344.1:0-2531 GCA_035703315.1 Candidatus Acidiferrum sp.
GCAGCGGCGGACGCGGGAATGTCGCTGGAGATGAGCGCGAGATCGAGCGCGCCGGTTTTTTTCAGGCCGCACGCGGTGGCGGCAAAGCGAAAACCCCTGGGCAGGGCCGATTCGGGAGGAGCTTGGGTCATTTCGCAGCCGCTTCCGTCGGCAAGCGATTTTCGAGATCGGCAATCGCGGCGCGGACAGACTCCACCGCAGTTCCGCCGGCAATGTTCTTGGATGTCAGTGCTGCTTCGACACTCAGGCTGGCTGAGATGTCTCGATCAAAGGCCGGAGAGATCTTGTGTAGCTCAGCCAGCGGGAGCTGCGTCCACACTTTTTGTTGACGCTCTGCCTCCTTTAGGATTTTCCCAACAAGATCATGAGCCTGGCGAAACGGAATTCCTTTGCGGACCAGATAGTCGGCCGCTTCCGTGGCCAGCAGCGCAGGATTTTCGGCTTTAACGCGCAACGCCTCGTCGCGGAAGCCTGTGGTCCGAATGGCGCCTGTCGCCACCGAGAGCATGTCCGCAACCTGATCGTGTGCGGCGAAGAGCGCTTCTTTGTCTTCCTGCAGATCGCGCTGGTAGCTGGTGGGAAGCCCTTTCAGCGTGGTGAACAGGGCCACGAGCGCGCCGGTGATGCGTCCGGTCTTGCCGCGAATGAGCTCCCAGGCGTCGGGATTTTTCTTTTGCGGCATAAGGCTACTGCCGGTGGAATATTCGTCGGGAAGGATGACGTAAGAAAATTCCTGCGAAGCGAAAAGAACGAAGTCTTCAGCGAGGCGCGAAAGGTGCGTAGCGACGACGGACAGCGCGAAAAGATAGTCGAGGGCGAAGTCGCGGTCGCCGACGGCGTCCAGACTGTTGGCCGTGATTCTTGAGAAGCCCAGCTGGCGAGCAATGTCCGCGCGGTCTATGGCAAAAGAATTTCCGGCGAGCGCGCCGGAGCCCATGGGGCAAGCGTCGGCGCTGGCCGCTGCGTTCTCGAGACGCGCGATGTCGCGAGTAAACCCTTCCGCATGAGCGAGCAGGAAATGGGAAAGCAGGATTGGCTGCGCGTGCTGCATATGCGTCATACCGGCCATGGGGACGCCGAGCTTGGCTTTGGCTTGCATGAGCAGCGCATTGACTAGACCGAGGAGGCCCCGTTTGATTTCCGCTGCAGCGTCAATGACAAAGAGGCGGAAATCCGTCGCAACCAGTTCGTTGCGGCTGCGGCCAGTGTGCAGCTTCCAGCCGAGGGGGCCGAGTTCTTCGACCAGCGCCTTTTCTACGAAATGGTGGACGTCTTCCGCGTCCGCGCCGAAGGAATCGACCCAGGCGGGATCGGATTCGGCGCGGGCGGCGATTTTGTCCAGCACGGCGAGTGTTTGCTTTACTTCGGTAGCCGTGAAAATGGCGATCGGCTCTAGCGCTTTGGCCCATGCGCGGTCGACCGCGATTTCGTATGGCAGCAGGCGGCGGTCGAATGCGAAGGAACGCTGGAAGGCATCGAAGCGCGTGTCCGGCGCGCGTTCAAAGCGTCCGCCCCACAATTTGCTGTCCTTGCGTTCGGTCATTTCATGCCGCTCGTTGAAGTCGAAGAGAGATTCATCGAGCAAAACCGCTCGATGGGAAACCATACCTCACTGCGCCCCGCGGTGACGGGTTCGCTATCGAGCGGCAGTGTCAGGAGTTGCCGCCTTCGGCTTTGGCCTTTGGGCGCACGGTTACGGGCAGCGCGAAAAGGTTGATGAAGCCCTCCGCATCCTTGGGGTTGTAGCGGCCCATGGTAAAGCTGGCCAGGTCCGCGCGATAAAGCGAAAAGGGCGACTTGCGGCTGGTGACGTTGAGCGTGCCCTTCCACAGCTTCAAACCGACGCTGCCAGTGACGCGCTGCTGCGAAACGGTGAAGAAGCCGTCCAGCGCTTGCCGCTGAGTGGAGAACCACACACCGTTGTAAACCAGTTCGGCATAACGAACGGCGAGCGATTGCTGCAGGTGTGCGGTCTCGCGATCGATCGTCAGCCGCTCCAGTTCGCGATGCGCCGTGACCAGCAGCGTGCCACCCGGAGTTTCGTAAGCGCCTCGCGATTTCATGCCAACCAGGCGATTTTCGACCAAGTCAGTTCGGCCGACGCCGTGGCGCGCCGCAATGTCGTTCAGCGAGTTGAGCAAATCGATCGGGCCGAGCTTGGCCCCGTTCACGGAAACCGGTGTTCCGGCGTCAAATCCGATCTCGACCTCTTCGGCCTTGTCCGGTGCCTTCTCGGGCGGAACCGTCCACTGCCACATGGCTTCGCTAGGCGCGTTGGCCGGATCTTCCAGTTCGCCGCCCTCGTGGCTCAAATGCCAGATGTTGCGGTCGCGGCTGTAAATGTTTTTCTTACTCTGTTCGATGGGAACATTGTGTTTTTCGGCGTAGGCAATGGCGTCTTCGCGGGAATCAATATCCCACTCGCGCCAGGGAGCGATAATTTGCAGATTCGGCGCGATGGCTTTGTAGGCCAGCTCGAAGCGCACCTGGTCGTTGCCTTTGCCGGTACAGCCGTGCGAAAGGCCATCGGC
>DASSYL010000062.1:0-3897 GCA_035703315.1 Candidatus Acidiferrum sp.
TTGATTCATATGGGCGTCGTGATGGGGTTGATGCCGACCAAGGGTTTGGTGTTGCCGTTTGTAAGTTACGGCGGCTCCGCCATGGTGATGAACTTGGTGGCGGCGGGAATCTTGCTGAGTCTCTCGCGCCGGAGACTCTAACATGCGGGTCATGTTCGCCGGCGGGGGAACCGGTGGTCATCTGTTCCCCGGGCTGGCGGTGGCGCGGGAATTTCTGCGGCGCGACGCGACGACGGAAATCTTGTTCGTCGGCACCGAGCAAGGAATCGAATTCCGGGTGCTGCCCAAGGAAGGATTCAAGCTGGAAACGTTGACGGTCAAAGGGATGAAGGGACGCGGCATGCGAGGCCTCATTGATGCGCTCTACGGCGTGCCGGCAAGCCTTGTGCGCTCGCTGACGATCATCAAAGAGTTTCGTCCGGACTTGATCATCGGTCTGGGCGGCTACGCTTCCGGTCCGGTTTTGCTGGCCGGGAAACTGAAAAGGATTCACTGCGCCATCATGGAGCAGAATCTACGTCCGGGATTTACCAACAAAACTTTAGCGCGCTGGGTGGACCGCGTCTTCACCGCCTACCGCGAGAGCGCAAATTTTTTCCCCGGCGCGCGCGTGGTCGAGAGCGGCAACCCGGTGCGGTGGCAGAAGCTCCCGCAGGCACAAAAGCGCGACAAGTTTTCCCTGCTGATTTTCGGCGGCAGCGCGGGCGCGCGCCGGATCAATTTTGCCGTAGTGGACGCATTGAAATTATTAAACGACCTTGCGCAGAGGCTTTTTATCACGCACCAAACCGGTCAGCTCGACTACGGCGCCATTAAAGAGGCCTATACCGGCCTTCCGTTCGAAGCCGATGTCACGCCGTTCATCGATCACATGGATCAAGCTTACGCCGGTGCCGATCTGGTGCTCTGCCGGGCCGGCGCGACTACGGTAGCGGAGTTAACCGCCTTCGGCAAAGCGGCGATCCTCGTGCCGTATCCCTACGCGATCTACGATCACCAGCGCGGCAACGCTCAGGCGCTCGAGGGACGCGGCGCGGCTGAAATGATTCTCGATCAAGAATTAACCGGAGAAATCCTGGCAACCAAGATTCGCCAGTACGTAGGCGACCGCAGCCGCATCCAACGCATGGCGGAGGCGGCGCGGGCCATGGGACGGCCTGACGCGGCGGCGAAAATCGTCGAAGAGTGTTACGCGGTGGCGCGTGGTTAGCGCTGCGGCAGTGAAACGATTTTCATGTTGCAGAAGAAACATAAAATTCATTTCGTCGGCATCGGCGGTATCGGTATGAGCGGCATCGCCGAAGTCCTGCTCAACCTGGGTTATGTCGTGAGCGGCTCGGACCTGCAGGAAAGCGACGCCACCCGGCGCCTGCGTTCCCTCGGCGCCCATGTTTTCGCCGGCCACCAAGAGGAGAATCTTGCCGGCAATCCGTCCGTAGTGGTGATCTCCACAGCGGTCAAATATTCCAATCCCGAAGTGCTCGAAGCGCGCCGTCGCCATATCCCGGTGATTCCGCGGGCGGAGATGCTCGCCGAACTGATGCGCATGAAATACGGCATCGCCGTGGCGGGCAGCCATGGCAAGACCACGACCACTTCGCTGATCGCCGCGGTGCTGAGCACTGCGGGGCTCGATCCGACCATGGTGATCGGCGGACGCGTGCACATGCTCGGCACCAACGCCAAGATGGGCGAAGGGGAAATTCTCGTCGCCGAAGCGGATGAAAGCGACGGCAGTTTTCTGCTTTTGTCGCCGACGATCGCCGTGGTCACGAATATCGATAAAGAACATTTGGATTTTCATCAGACCATGGAACGGCTCAATGAGAGTTTTCTGACTTTTATCAACAAGGTGCCGTTCTATGGGCTGGCCGTTCTCTGTATCGACGATGCCAACGTGCATGGTCTGTCGGGGCGGGTGCGCAAGCGCTTCACGACTTACGGGCTGTCGTCCGAAGCGGAATTCTCTGCCCGCGACCTCAAGCTGTCATTGGAAGGCGTGGAATTCACCGCCCTGCAGCATGGCAAAGCCTTGGGCAAATTGCGCTTGAAACTCCCCGGTCGGCACAGCGCCACCAATGCGTTGGCGGCGGTCGCCGTCGCCAGCGAACTGGAAATTCCGTTCGTCCACGTGGTGGAAGGGTTGGGAGCATTCAGCGGAATCCATCGCCGCTTCGAACTCAAAGGCGAGCCCCGTGGGATCATGGTGATCGACGATTATGGCCATCATCCGGCGGAAATTCGGGCCACGATCGGCGCCATCCGCGACAGCTGGAATCGGCCGTTGACGGTGCTTTTTCAACCGCACCGCTTCACGCGCACGCGGGATCTCTTCGAAGAGTTCTTAGTCGCTTTCGAAGGCGCGGACCGCCTCGTGGTGACTGAGATTTATCCCGCCGGTGAGGATCCGATCGCCGGGGTGACCGGTGAAGCTCTCTATCAGGCGATCAAACGCAAGGGACATCTAGATGTCGAATTTGTCGCAGACAAGAATGAAATCGTCGGCAGCGTCGCCGGCAGGCTCAACGGCGGCGATATCGTTCTGACGCTCGGCGCCGGCGACATTTACAAAGTCGGGGAAGCGCTGGTGGAGGCGCTGAAGTGAAAACAGGAAGTGATGGAGTGAACGGAAGACCGGGGTACTGGAGTGATGGAGCGGTGGAGTAATGGGGGTGGCTCAACACGCCAATACTCCAGTACTCCAACACTCCAATCTCGTCGTGATGTTTGCGATGGCCAAAGAAAATGACGATTCGCCGCTCTCGGCGGAGCTGAAACAGATTACCGGAGTGGAAGTCAAGGTTGCCGAGCTTCTCTCGCGCCATACCTCCATGAAGATCGGCGGACCGGCGGATTATTTTATCGACGTAGGACGAGAGGCCGCGCTCGCCGCACTTTTGCAGGCGCTGAGTCGGCATGGCATCGGTTTTTGTCTCCTCGGCAACGGGAGCAATGTATTGGTGAGCGACCGCGGCGTGCGCGGCGCGGTGGTTCATCTCGCCGGCGATTTCAAGCGCGTCTCGTGGCGTGAAGAAAACGATGCGGTGCGAGTCGATGTGGGCGCGGCCTACGCCGTGACCCAACTGGTTCGCGAAGCGGCGCGCAAGGGCTACGAGGGTTTGGAATTCGCCGAGGGTATTCCCGGCAGCGTCGGCGGCGCGTTGTTCATGAATGCGGGAGCCTACGGCTCAGAGTTCGAGAAAGTCATCGATCGAGTCGAAGGCATGACGCCGCAAGGACAGCCGATAGCTTTTTCCCGAAATGAAATGACCTTCAGCTACCGCGATTCCCATTTGCCCCAGGGGATGGTGGTCACGCGCGTGCACATGGACTTGCGTAAGGGCGAGGCGTCAAAGGTCGGCGCGAAACTCCGCGAGCTCGTGAGCCGGCGCAAGGGCAGCCAGCCGTCCGGCTTTCCCAACTCGGGCTCGATGTTTCGCAATCCGCCCGGAGACTACGCCGGCCGCTTGATCGAAGCCGCCGGCCTGAAAGGCAAGCGCCTCGGCCAGTCCCAGATTTCCGAGCGCCATGCAAATTTCATTGTCAACCTGGGCGGCGCCAAGGCGTCCGAGGTGCGCGAGTTGATGGCGCTGTCGCACGCGGAAGTGCTGCGACAGTTTGGCGTCGAGCTCGTCGCCGAAGTGAAATTCATCGGCGATTGGACGGGCCCATAGGAGCGATGATGCAGCTAAAAGTTTATCGCAAGGACAATCGCAAAAAGGACCAAAGGCGCTGGCGTCGGCTTGTCCTGCGCATCGCCGGGTTCGTTTGCTTAGGGGGCATTCTCATCGCGGCTTACCAGCTGAGGGAGCCGATTGTGCTCTCGGCGGCTTCATCGCGCGATTTCATCCTGGAAAGCTCGTATTTTTCCGTGCGCGAAATTCAAGTGCGCGGAAG
>DASSYL010000134.1:0-7468 GCA_035703315.1 Candidatus Acidiferrum sp.
CGCCAGAATGTTTGTGGCGATTCGCTCGTCGGAAGAAAGAAATTCCTTGAAAGTGCGATACCCACGCACCATCATGTCGCGGATGATGAGCAGGGACCAGCGGTCTCCCAGCATTTCGACGGAAGCATTCAGCGGACATCCGGAGCGGCGCCGAGGGATGGGCTTTTTCCCTGCCATTTTCCGATGCTAGCAAGTTTCGCTTGCTTTTTGCAAGCGAGATGAGCAGACTGGCGCCAGCTACCAAACTAGACGGAAAAGCGTCTATTTCCATCTAGCGCTAGGAAAGAGTCGGCGAGGAGCCGGCCATTGCCAGTAGGAGCCATCACAAGGTAGGAGAGGAAAGTATGAGCGGAGTGCGCGTGCTAGTGGGAACTAAGAAGGGCGCCTTTATTTTGACGTCGGACGGCAAGCGGGAAAGATGGGATGTGAGCGGCCCGCATTTTGCCGGCTGGGAGATGTACCACCTGAAAGGATCACCGGCCGATCCGAACAGGATTTACGCGTCGCAAACCAGCGGATGGTTTGGACAAATCATTCAGCGCTCCGATGATGGCGGCAAAACATGGTTTCAGCCGGGAACGCCGCCGGGCGAGACCACGGGCCCGGATGGGTCGCCCAAGGGCGAGAGCAATAAATTCGTGTACGACACTTCGCATGAAACGGGCGCGCCGTTGACCACGCACCAGTTTTATGACGGCACGCAGCACCCCTGGGAGTTCAAAAGGGTGTGGCACCTGGAGCCTTCATTAACGGATCCCAATACCGTGTATGCGGGCGTGGAGGATGCGGCTCTATTCCGCTCGACGAACGGCGGAAAAACCTGGGAAGAACTTTCCGGACTGCGTGGGCACGGAACCGGGCCGCAATGGCAGCCGGGCGCCGGCGGAATGTGCCTGCATACGATCGTGCTCGACCCGGCGAACAAGGACCGCATGTTTGTCGCGATCTCTGCGGCGGGAGCCTTCCGCAGCGACGACGCCGGAAAGAACTGGAAACCGATCAACAAAGGGCTGAAATCGCCGTACATTCCCAATCCCGATGCGGAAGTGGGACATTGCGTACATCGCATCGCACAGGCGACGTCGCGGCCCGAACTGCTCTACATGCAGAAGCATTGGGACGTCATGCGCTCGTTTGACGCAGGCGATTCGTGGACGGAAGTCAGCGGAAATTTGCCGACCGACTTTGGATTCGTGATTGACGTACACGCCCACGAACCGGAGACGATTTACGTGGTGCCGATCAAAAGCGATGGCGAGCACTATCCGCTGGACGGAAAGCTGCGCGTTTATCGCAGCAAGAGTGGCGGCAACGAATGGGAGGAGTTGACGAAAGGATTGCCGCAGAGCAATTGTTTCGTGAACGTACTGCGCGACGCCATGGCCGTGGATTCGTTGGACAAATGCGGCGTGTATTTCGGAACCACCGGCGGCCAAGTGTATTGTTCGCCGGACGCGGGCGATACCTGGTCGCCGATTGTGCGCGATTTGCCGGCGGTATATTCAGTCGAAGTACAGACACTGGCATGAAATTGCGGGCCGGGGGCATCGGGAGCAAGCAATGACGGTTCGCGTAGAACTTCCCGCGCATCTGCGGGCGCTGGCCCGAGTGAAGGGCGAAGTGACGGTCGAAATCACGGGCACCGTGTCCATTCTTTCCGTGCTGGATGCGCTCGAAGCACAGTATCCCATGCTCGAGGGTACGATTCGCGACCATGGAACTCGTCAGCGGCGCCCTTTCCTGCGGTTTTTTGTATGTGCCGAGGATTGGTCGCACGACCCGTTGGACAAACCGTTGCCGGAACCAGTAGCAACCGGCAAGGAGCCGCTGCTGGTAGTAGGAGCGATTGCCGGCGGATGAAACGCGCTATGCTGTTGCCACCGCCGCCCGTGCCAACCTCTTCGAACGGAGCGAATCTTCATGAAAATCGTCGCGATCATCGCAAGAATTCTTCTGGGGCTGATGTTTCTTGTTTTTGGGCTGAATCCGTTTCTGAAATTCATCCCGATGCCCCCACTCACCGGCGTGTGGGGCCAATTTCTTGGTGCGCTGGTTGATTCCCACTACGTTTGGTTTATTGGAGCGGTGCAAGTGATCAGCGGCGTCCTGTTTTTGATTGGTCGGTATGTGCCGCTGGCCATCGCGCTGAGCGGGCCGGTAGTGGCGAACATCATCGTGTACCACCTGACGATGCAGCGGAGCGGCGCGCAGCTCGCGGTGCTCGGAACGATCTGCTGGTTCATACTCTTCTGGCGCTACCGCAATTCGTTCGCTCCGCTGTGGGTACAAAAGGCGTAGCCCAGCAGCACTTTGCTGTTTGAACGCAAGCCCGCAACACAATTCCCGCCAAGCCCGCACTCGAACGGTACACTGTCAACGGTTGACGGCGAATTTGCATAGCAACGGTCGACCGCGCGGGTTCTCATGACGACTGAAAAAAAGCGGTTGCGGGTGGGAGTTCTATTCGGCGGTCGGAGCGGCGAGCATGAAGTGTCGCTGGCTTCAGCGGCTTCGGTCATTCGCGGACTTGATCCCGATAAATATGAAGCGGTGCCGATTGGCATTTCCAAGGAAGGCCACTGGCTGATCGGCGGTGCGGCGCAAAAGATGTTGCCCGAAGTTTTGAAAGCCGGGCAGCGCGTGGTGATGGCCGCCGACCCGACCGATGCGGCGCTGATTCCGCTGGACCGTAGCGGCGGAGCGGGCGGACAGCGCCTCGATGTGGTATTTCCCGTGATGCACGGAACGTACGGCGAAGACGGCACGATTCAGGGCTTGCTCGATCTGGCGGGATTGCCGTTTGTCGGCGCTGGCGTGCTCGGCTCGGCCATCGGCATGGACAAGGACGTCGCCAAGAAATTGTTGCAGCACGCGAAGATTCCGGTGGTGCCTTGGGTGACGGTGTATCGAGCAGACTGGGAGCGCGGTCCGGCGGCGGTCGAAAAGCAGATCGAAAAGAAATTCCGCTATCCGGTATTTGTGAAGCCGGCGACGCTGGGATCGTCGGTGGGAATGACGAAGGTGCATTCGCGTGCCGAACTGGCTCCGGCGCTCTCTCTGGCGTCGGAATTTGCCATGAAGATCCTGGTGGAGCGGGCGGTCAGCGCGCGGGAGATTGAAGTTTCGGTGCTGGGAAATCACCAGCCGAAAGCTTCCGTGCCGGGAGAGATTGTGCCGCATCGCGAATTTTACGACTACACGGCGAAGTATCTGGAAGAGGGTACGGCGCTGATTATTCCGGCGAAGCTGAAGCCGGCGCAGGTGAAAAAGATCCAGGAGCTGGCGGTTTCGGCGTTTCGTACGCTGGAGCTTTCCGGAATGGCGCGCGTGGATTTCTTCCTGGAGAAAAAGGGCGGCAAACTTTTCCTGAACGAAGTGAACACCATTCCCGGCTTCACCTCCATCAGCATGTATCCCAAGTTGTGGGAAGCGAGCGGGATTCCCTTTCGCGAGCTGATTGACCGGCTGATTGCGCTGGCGCTGGAAGTGCAACGCGAGAAGGCGCGCACCAAGTACGAAATCGAACTTCCCGAAGGTGCGGGTGGGGCACTCGAGGCGTAGCGGCGGCGTCTAATCATTGCGGCTGCTTCGCGGCTAATCGTGCCCTAGGGCTTTTCCGTCGCTCAGGCTTTGTGAGGCGCGGAGGCAATTTGCTACGATGAAGGCGGCTGCCGCCCCTGAGAGCGCTCGCGAAAAACAATGTCATCTTCACTTCTCTCGCCTCCTCCAGAACCATCGAACAAGTACAAGGCTCTGACCTATACGGGCGTGGCGCTGCTGGTCGCGCTGGGCGCGGTGCTGTACTTTGCGTTCCGCTACTATCCGGAGAAAAAGGCCGCCGAGCATTTTCTGGATGCGCTGGTGGCGAATGACACCAAGCAGGCTTATCAGCTCTGGAAGCCCGTGGAGACTTACAAGTACGGAGACTTCCTGGCGGACTGGGGCCCGGACGGCGGTTACTACGGCCCGGTGAAGAGCTACGCGATCGTGAAGGCGTCGTCGCGCCGCGGATCGAACGGCGTGGTGCTGCTGGTGGAGGTGAGTCCGTTCGCGCCCCTGCCGGATAAGAACGATGTGGAGAAGAGCCGGCGCACCAAACAAGTGAACCTGTGGGTGAATTCCGGCGATAAGTCGTTCAGTTTCCCGCCTTCTTTCTAGCCCACTAAGGAATGGTGGCAAAATCTTCGAGGTACCCTTTACCGCGGTTTTTCTTGCAAGTACCGGAAACAGAGGGGTGATCAGCGGAGGCCGCTTCTGTAAGTACGGATTCTAGTGAAGTTACAGGCGGCTGTGATATGCGTTCCGCTCAGATCGACGGTGGGGTGAGCGGTGGAATTAGGAGGATCGGCGGAGATCTTCGAGGGCGCCGGAGAGTTCGGAGATGGTGACGCTGGCGGTGCCGAGTTTGCCGACGACCACACCGGCGGCAGTGTTGGCGAGGACGGCGGCATCGGGGAGCGGAGCGCTGGCGGCGAGGGCTAGCGAGAGCACGCTGAGGACGGTGTCGCCAGCGCCGGTAACGTCGAAAACCTGGCGGCCGGTGGCGCCGCGCTCGACGCCGGGCTGGCCGACGCGGGCGTAGGTGACTTCAAAGCTGGTAGCGGGAATGGTGATGTGGCGGGGCGAAGATTCCTCAAAGATGCTCATGCCCTTTTCGCCGCGGGTGATGACGACGGCGCTGCAGCCGAAATGCGCGAGCAGGTTTCGGCCGGCTTCTTCCAGGGATTTTTCGTCGTGGAGAGAACGAGTGACGAAGAATCCGGCTTCTTTTGCGTTGCAGACAATCACGCGCGCGCCGCGATAGGCATAAAGTCGCGAGGTCTTGGGCTTCACGAATACCGGAACTTTCAGGTGATGGCAGGCGCTGAGGACGCGCTCGGCGAAGGCGTCGGTGATGAGGCCTTTGTCGTAGTCGGAGAGAACGAGGCCGTCGAGTTTCTTTAAAGAAGAGACCAGCCGGCGAAAGAGCTTTTCTTCGAGCGCTGGGGCGACCGCATCACGTTTTTCGCGGTCAATGCGGACAATCTGCTGGTGGCGCGCGATAATGCGGGTCTTGACGGTGGTGACGCGCGATTTATCGGCGACGGCGCCTTGCCCGGTGATGCCCACGTCGCGGAGGCAGGAGAGCATGGCTCGGCCGGGTTCGTCCTCGCCAATGACGCCAAACGCTTCAACATGCGCCCCTAGTGCCGCTAGGTTGGCGGCAACGTTACCGGCGCCGCCGAGGCATTCGCTTTGCTCGGCAAAATCAACGACGGGAACAGCGGCTTCAGGCGAAAGGCGCGAAGCGGTTCCCCAGAGGTAACGGTCGAGCATCAGGTCGCCGAGGACGCCGATGCGACGATATTTGAGTTTGGGAAGCAGGCGCTTGAGGCGAGGCAGCGATTCTTGGACAGGATCGGACATGCGGCAGAGGAATCCTTTGGCGTGGAATTTATTCGCTCGGGATGGAAGCTTCTTCGGGCAGCATAACGGGAATATCGTCGCGCACCGGGTAGACGCGGCGGCACACGGGGCATTTCAGCCCGCTCTGATCAGCCAAGGGTTGAACATGCTCCTTGCAGATGGGACAGACCAGCATTTCCAACAAATCCGGCGATAAAGCCATAACGGATCACCTTTGGCATTTCTTTTGGGACTGTAGCAGAGCACGCGTGTGAGGGGCAACCAGAGCGAGTTGCGCTGGCCCGCTGGCAGCGAATTTCCTGCTCGCGATTTCGCGCTTGCATCTTTCTCTTGCATCCCTGGCGCTGGTGACGAAGGATAAGGGCACCGCGCACCGCCCTAGCTAATCGGGCGAAGGAATCGGCATGAAAAACATGGTAAAGGTGTCGGGCCTGGCTGTTGTGGTGTGTGCGATCTTGGGGGGATGTATGGCCGATAAGAAGCCGACGCAAGCTGCGGCTTCGCCGACGACGGCAGTGAATCTGACCGGGACAGAATGGAGCCTCGAGGAGTTGGGCGGCAAAGGGGTGATGGCGAATTCGAGGGCGACGCTGACCTTTCCAGAAGCGGGAAAGGTGGCTGGGAACGGATCGTGCAACCGCTTCACAGGCACGGCGCAGCTCAACGGAAACGGGATCAAACTGGGGCCGTTGGCTTCGACGCGGATGATGTGCCAGGGCGAGGCTTCCACTCAAGAGGCGGCGTATTTGAAGGCGCTCGAAGGCGCGCAGCGATTTGAGGTGAAGCAGGGAAAACTTTACTTGTACGTGAGCGGATCGGAGAAGCCGCTGGTGTTTCGAGCGGTCAGCGGTCCCGAGAGTAAGTAGGAACCAAGCAGATCCTGCCCAGCGCCCAGGGATGACACGGTGTGCTGGCCCGCAGCTACAACGATTCCTGATGGCAGCGAAATTTATTCCCGGCTCAAAGACCCTTGGAGGCGCGGAATTCACGGACGACGGCGGCAACGTCGCGCTGGTCGGCGTCGACTTCGCGGTTGAGGCGGCGTATTTCGTCCACGGAGATTTTTCCGGCAAGACCGGCGAGGGCGGCGCGCAGTTGCGGAAATTTGTCGAGCGCGGCATTACGAACCACAGGCACGGCGTCGTAGGGCGGAAAGTAGTGGCGGTCGTCCTGTAGAGGGACCAGGCCGAGGGCATCAATCAGTCCATCGGTGGAGTTGCCGGCGACGATATCCACTTTTTTCTCCGCCAGAGCGCGATAGATCAAGCCGAGGTCGAGGACGCTGGGCGGCTTGGCAAACTGTAATCCGTAACGCTGGGTCCAACCCTGATAGCCGTCGGGGCGTTCGAGAAATTCGTAGCCGACACCGGCTCGCCAGCGCGGAGCGAGCGGAACGATATCCGAAATTTTGGCAAGATGATGGTCACGAGCATCATCACCACGTATGACCATGGCAAAGGTATTTTCGAAGCCCAGCGGTTCGGTAACCTCAAGCGGGAAACGGCGGGCATAGCCCTCTCGAACACGCTGATAGACAGTGGTCGAATCGCCCTCCGGTTTTTCGCCGAGAACGGCGGTGAGCGCTGTGCCGGTGTATTCCACGTACAGATCAACGTCGCCCGAGAGCATGGCTTTGTGTACGAGCAGCGTGCCGCCGAGATTGGTCTTGCGGACGACGGGAATGCCGATGCGCGCTTCGATGTGCTGGGCAAGAAGTTCGGCGAGGATGACCTGTTCGGTGAAAAATTTCGAGCTGACGACGAGGTGGGGTTTTTGCGGCGGACGGCAGGCGCCAGAAAAAAGCGCCAGGACGAGCAGCGACGAAAGAAAGATGCGGGCCATTTTCAGGTAACTCGCAGTCGGCGTTCGAGCAGGCCAAGGAGAAAATCGGCGAGCAGAGCAAGGATTGCGGCGGGAATGGCGCCAGCCAGAATCACCGCATCGCTGACCATCGCGACGCCGCGGAAAATGAATGTGCCGAGACCACCTGCGCCAATGGCAGCAGCAATCGTGGCGACGCCAATCGTAATGACCGCAGCGGTGCGGATGCCGGCCATGATGA
>DASSYL010000312.1:0-7997 GCA_035703315.1 Candidatus Acidiferrum sp.
CGAGCCGCGCACCAGCGCGTTAATCGGATTGGGAATCCCGAAGTCTGACCAGCTGTGCCCGCCAGGTCCGGTGATCACGACTTCCACGCGACGCGAGGCCAGCGCTTTTGTCGTGACATGATCAACGCTCGAACCGTCCAGTACGATCACCGCTTTTAACCGGTCGCGGTAAGCATCCACCACAGCGCGCATGCCGCGCAGGTTCCCTTCCCCCTCTTCGCCGACGTTCGCAACAAACAAAATGCTACGCTGCGGCTGAATGCGAGCTTCGTGAATGGCGCGTGCAACGGCGACCAGCGCCGCAAGCCCGGCCCCATTGTCTGAAATTCCCGGAGCGGTCATCCGGCCCTTCTCACGGTGTACCTTGACCTCGGTGCCCACCGGAAACACGGTGTCCAGGTGCGCCGACAAAATCACGACTTCTTTGTCCGCGGAGCCGCGCAACATGCCGATCACATTGCCGATCTTGTCGGAAGTGACTTCCAACCCCACCGCCGACAGCAATACTTTTACCGCCGCCGCGCGGTCGGATTCTTGAAATGTCGGCGCGGGAATCTCGGTAAGCCGGGCGTGCTCATCGTCAATCCACGAGCGATGAGACGCAAACCAGTCCAGCCCGGTTCGGACTTCTGGATTTGTCTGCAGCTGCGCCAGGTGAGTGCGACTTGCGGGGAACGGCAAAACTGGACGCATCGGCATGGCCAGCAGAATACCCGAAAGCACCAGGCTTTTCAGGCACCAATTGCCGCCGAGTTTCAATGCGGAGCCACTCCGGCGGAGAGAGCGAGCAGTTCGTCCTCGGTCAGCACGCGAGCCGACTTTTTGGCCGCGTCGAGCAGTCTCGCGACCAGCGCGTCATCCGCAGGGATGCCGCGCCGTTCCAGCCAGAAAAGCACGTTGGACTTGCCGCTCATCGGCCCAATCTCGATCACTTGTTCCAGTCCAAACAGATGTGAAGGGACGCCGCTATACACGATATTCGCCAGCTCTGTATTCCCCTTGTGAAACGCTTTGACAATCGCCGCCGCGTGGACGCCGGTAGCAGTTCGGAAAGCGTCCTTGCCAATCACTGGATAATTCGGTGGAATCGTCGTGTGTGTCGCCGCCGCCACCGTTTCGCAGTATTCCTTCAGGTGCGAAAGATCCTGCTCGATCAGGCTCATCAGCCGTAGATTCACCAGCATCAATTCCATCGGCGTGTTGCCCACGCGCTCGCCCAGCGAATTCGCCGCCGCGTGCACCTGGTGCGCACCAGCTGCAACTGCCCACAATGAATTCGCGACGGCCAGCCCGCGGTCGCAGTGGCCGTGCCAGTCCACACGGATCTTCTCGCCCGATGGTTTCACCACTTCTTCCATAACGAATTTCACCAGATTGTACGCACCAGGCGGCGTCGCGTGGCCGACGGTGTCGCATAGCACGATCGCGCGAGCGCCGCTCCGGATCGCGGTCGAATACAACCGCTTCACCGTCTCTGGATCGGTGCGAATCGTGTCTTCCGTCACGTACATGGACGGCAGGTTGTGGCTCACCGCGAACTTCACGGCGTTCTCGGTAGTCCGCTCGAGGTGATCCACGGTCCAGTCTTCTACCAGCCGACGGATCGGACTGGAGCCAAGAAATGTCGCCGCCTCAATCGCAATGCCCACTCGCTGCGAAATCTCTATAATCGGGCGAATGTCGTTTTCGTGTGTGCGCGCCGCGGCGTTCGGCCGGATCTTCATCCGGTTGGTCGCAATTTCCCGCGCCAACGCTTCCGTATGTTCCTCAGCGCGCGGCCCCGCCCCCGGCAGACCGATATTCACGGAATCGATGCCCAGCGACTCCATCAAATGGAGAATGCGGATTTTTTCTTCGATATCCGGGTCGTAAACGGAAGGGTTTTGCAGGCCGTCACGCAGCGTCTCGTCATTTAGCAAGATCCGCGTTCCCGGCGGAATCAGCGGCGGCGACGCCAGGTTCCAGTCGTAAATCCATTCGCTCTGTGGCACCAAGCCTCCACGCGCAGGAACAAATGCCGCTTCGTGGATTGTAGCCGAAAGCGCTATTCCGCACGAGGCGATGGCTAGGTGATGCGGAACGCCTCTTCATGCTCCACCGAAACCATGCACAAACCTTGCGCCGGCACGGTCGGTCCCGATTTGGAGCGATCCTTCAATTCATACAACCTGCCGATGTCTTCGGGCGCCAACCTTCCCCGCCCCACATCGAGCAGCGTGCCTACCATCTTGCGAACCATGTACCGAAGAAAGGACCGTCCCCGCACGGTAAAAACCAGCTCTTCGTTGTCTGCCGAACGGACCAGCTCGGTCGCGTAAATTTCTCGAACCGTGGAGCGCTCCTTGTCATCGTCTTCCGATCCGGTGGACGCGGCAAACGCGGCAAAGTCGTGACTGCCCACAAAACGGGCTGCCGCATCGCGCATCCTGTCTTCATCTAGGGGAAAGGGATAGTGCAGCACATACCGCCAGATCATTGGCGGCACCACTCTCCCTCGATACAGGCGATAGCGATACGTTTTTGCGCGGGCCGACCAGCGCGCGTTAAAGTCCGGTCCGGTCTCTTCCGCCGCGACGATGCGAATCGTCTGCGGCAGTAGCGCATTCAGCGCCCGCTGCAATTCGCCCGTCGAAAGCGCCGTCTGGGTGCGAAAGCTCGCCACTTGTCCCAAAGCGTGGACACCCGCATCGGTTCGTCCCGAGCCGTGAATGGCAATGCTTTCTTGCGTCAACCGCCGCAGGACCGCAACGATTTCGCCTTGAATCGTCGGTTTGCCCGTTTGAATTTGCCAGCCGTGGAAATCCGTTCCGTCGTAAGCAATCGTCAATTTGATATAGCGCATGCGCGAGGAAGGATCACAAGTTTACGGAGCGGAGCGCACGTACCGGCTGCCCGGTTTCACCGCCGCCGAACCTTCGCGGCACAGCGGGCATTCGTCGGGATCGTAGCTCGCGATGGGCAGGTTCAGCAGCGCCTGCGCCTCCACCGGAAAATCAATTGTTCCCCCGCTGCGGTCGATCAAAGCGCCGGCCGCCACCACGCGGCCGCCGGCCTCCTGCACCACCCGGATCGCTTCCTGAGTTGAGCCGCCCGTCGTCCAGACATCTTCAATCACCAACACGTGCTGGTCCGGTCGCAGCGAAAATCCTCGTCGCATGGTCATGGTTCCACTGGCATCGCGCTCCACAAACAGCGCAGGAACACCGCCGCCAGAAAGGCCCCGCGGAACTTCGGGAAGCGCCCGCGCGACTTCCTGCCCGATAATTACGCCGCCCAAGGCTGGCGACACGACGGATTCGATCACCGCATCGGAAAACAACCCAGCCAGTGCCTGCCCCAACTTCTCCGCAAAATGCGGATATTGCAGAACCAATGCGCATTGCACATAGGTTGCGCTGTGCAACCCGCTGGACAGCTCAAAGTGTCCATGCCGAATGGCTCCGGCCGCCTCAAAAATCTTCACATATTGGTCTGTCGCGCTCATGGTCAGGCTAACCGTTGAATTCCTCTAAACGTCGAAATGTCAGGAGCTTAGTGGCTGCACGGTCGCGTTGTCAAGGAACTGGGGCGCTGTTAGACTCTTTCATTCTGCCACACGTGCCCAGGTTCGATCGCGGGTGCCCGGCGGGACGCCTTCTTCTGGCGGTTTCATGAAACAAATACGGAACCGCGCGCGTTTTAGATAGTGAAGATATTCAGAAATCAGCATCTTAAGTCCCACGGGACATCTACTTGAGGGGATAAGCACAACATGATGAAGCAGCTTGTACGACCGCTGACGGCGATCTGGCTGGCGTTGTTTCTGGCCTTCGGCGCATCTGGGCCCTCTTTTGCGCAAAGCGCCGGGCAAAATCCGACCACACCCGCCCAGACCACCGTGGGCACCGGAACCCTGCCGCCCATCTCGCTGGGCATGTCCAAATACAACTACTCTCGCGCTCCCAAGGTGTTTCCGAACCTCATCGCACCGTATTCTGGCGTCAACATCCCCTCGTCCAATCTCACGAATTCGCCCAAGATTGAACAGTTCATTCACGACGGCAAGCTCGAAATCAGCCTGCAAGACGCGATCGAACTTGCGCTGCAGAACAGTCTCGACATTGAAGTCGCGCGTTACAACGTCTGGTTCGCCGACACCGACCTCCTGAACACCGCGGGTGGCGGAGTCGGGCGGGGCACCGCGGGCGCGGCCTTTCCCTTTTCTCAAGCCAACGTGCCTGGCCTGAGTTTTGATCCGACCGTAACCGGAACTGTTTCGTTTGACTCGCAGGTCGTTCCCGTAAACAACCCTTTTCTTTCGGGCACCGGAACGCAGGCTTTGGTCACCGGTCTCGGTTCACACACCAATCAGTATAACTTTGGCGTGTCGCAAGGTTTTTCACCAGGCACCACCGTAAGCGTGAACTGGAACAATACCCGCAGTTCCTCCAGCTCTCCGGTCAACTTTTTCAATCCTTCGGTGCAGTCGGCGCTTTACGTCAACATCTCCCAACAGTTGCTCAACGGCTTCGGCAGGTTCATCAACCGGCGCAACATCATGATCGCCAAAAACAACCGCAAGATTGCCGACCTGGCCTTCACCCAGCAAGCCATCACCACCATCACAGGCGCCATTACGGCTTACTACGAACTGGCGTACGCCCGCGAAAACGTGAACGTCCAACAGCAAGCCGTGACCGTTGCCGAAAAGCTCTACAACGACAACAAGAAACAACTCGAAATTGGCACCATGGCTCCCCTTGATGTAACTCGTGCCGAATCTGAACTGGCTACCGACCGCCAAAATTTGATCGTCGCGCAGACGGCACAGCTTCAGCAGCAGCAAACTCTTCGCAATGCCATTTCGAAAGACCCCATGGCGCCTAACCTTGTGAACGTCGAAATCATCACCACCGACAAGCCATCTCCGCCGGCCATTGTCGAAGCCGCATCCTTCGAGGAAGCCGTGAAGGAAGCCTTTACCAAGCGCCCCGACTTGCTCGAACAGGAAATCAATTTAACCAACGCTGGCATCGATGCCAAGGCTAACAAGAAAGCTCTCTTGCCCATCGCCACCTTGAACGCGCGCTATGGCTCACAAGGCCTCGGCGGCAATTCTCCCATCACCACCACCACTCCCGCGGCGGGTGGGCAGATCGTCGACGCCAACGGCACTCCGGTCACAGTTCTCGGCGCGGGCAACGTTCCTGTGCAGGTTTTTGTGCCGTCTTCCACGACGACCGTCACGGGTACGCAGAGCGGCGGCCTCGGCGATGCCCAGAGCCAGATTTTTCACAATCAGTTCCCGGACTATTACGTTGGGCTGAACGTGAACATCCCGATTCGCAACCGCGTAGCGCAGGCTGATTACCAGCGCGCCGTGCTTGTGCAACGCCAGAACGAAGCGCAACTGCAGCAGCTGAAAAACGCCGCGATTCTCGACGTCCGCAATACCTACATCGCGCTCGTTCAGAACCGCGCTCGCGTGGAAGCTGCCGGCAAAGCTCGCGAACTGCAGCAGCAAACCTTCGACGCCGAGCAGAAGAAATATCAGCTCGGTGCCTCCACCGTTTACAACGTCATTCTCACCCAGCGAGACCTTATTACCGCACAAGGTACGGAACTCCGCGCCCTTGCTGACCTCGTCGAAGCCAAGGCCAACTACGAACGCGCTCTCGGTCGCACTCTCGAAGTCAACAATGTCACCATCGCTGATTCCGGCCGGGGCGCCACGATCGAAAAAGACACGTTGATTCCGGGTACGCTCAACGGGCAGGTAGTGGGAACCGAAAAGCTGTTCAAGAAGCTTGACGCGCAAAGTGCGGCGGGCGCCGGTGCCGCCGCCACCGCCACTCCGGCGTCTTCATCCACACCGACCCAGAAGTAAAACGCACGTAATTCATAGAGGGCCGGCGATTTTCGCCGGCTCTTCCCGGGAAGGCCGTTCTCCCGATCGGCGTCTTTTCTTTTGCTTCGATGTGCGGCTGGACCGAACCCTCCTCTCCCGATACGGTTGCCCACCCGCCCGCTTTCGACTAGCATAAGAAATTGTTATTGCAGCGATGCGTTCGGCGAATCCTCGCCGCTTCCATGAGCGACTCGACCAAAACCAAGACACTCACGCCAGCACCGCCAATATCTAGAGAGCGCAAGCCTTCTCCCGAAGAAAAATCCTGGGAGACCAACACTCTGGCTCCCGCTCTAGCCAAGTCTCCCGAGCGCCAAAAGGAATTCACCACGCTTTCCGGCCATCCTATCCGCCGGCTCTACACCGAAGCCGACCTCGCCGAATGGGATCCCAAAACGCAGCTCGCTCACCCCGGGCAGCCTCCTTACACCCGCGGCATTCACACCACCATGCATCGCGGCCGCCTCTGGACCATGCGCCAGTTCGCCGGCTTCGGCACCGCAGAAGACACCAACGAACGTTTTCGCTACCTCCTCACGCACGGACAGACCGGCCTCTCCACGGCCTTCGATCTCCCAACGCTCATGGGCTACGACTCCGACCACTCGCTCTCCGAAGGCGAAGTCGGCAAATGCGGCGTCGCGATTAGTTCCCTTGCCGATATGGAAGTGCTCTTCGACCAGATTCCTCTCGCCGACGTCACGACCTCGATGACCATCAATTCTCCGGCCCCGGTCATCTGGGCCATGTACCTGGCCGTCGCCGAAAAGCAAGGCGCTGACTGGAAAAAAATCTCCGGAACTCTGCAGAACGACATCCTCAAGGAATACATCGCGCAAAAGGAGTACATCTACCCGCCCGAACCGTCCATGCGCCTGGTGGTAGACACTTTCGAATTTGCCGTCAAAAACACCCCCAAATTCAATCCCATTTCCATCAGCGGCTATCACATTCGCGAAGCCGGCTCGACCGCCATTCAGGAACTTGCCTTCACCCTTCGCGACGGCATGGAGTACGTTGAATGGGCTCTGCGCCGCGGCCTGCAGATCGATGACTTTGCGCCGCAACTATCCTTCTTCTTCAATGCGCATAGCGAGTTCTTTGAGGAAATCGCCAAGTATCGAGCCGCGCGGCGCATCTGGTACAAAGCCGTTACCGAGCGTTACGGCGCAAAAAATCCGCGCACCTGGGCGCTGCGTTTCCATTCGCAAACCGCCGGCTGCTCCCTCACCGCGCAGCAGCCGTTCAACAACGTTGTGCGCACCGCGCTGCAAGCGCTCTCTGCGGTTTTGGGCGGCACGCAATCTCTTCACACCAACTCGCTAGACGAAGCATGGGCGTTGCCTACCGAGTTCGCCGCCACCATCGCGCTGCGAACGCAGCAGATCATCGCCCACGAAACCGGCGTCACTAACACGGTCGATCCGCTAGGCGGCTCCTACTTCGTCGAAGCTCTCACCAACGAAGTCGAAGCAGGTGCGTGGGATTACATCCGCAAAATCGACGCCATGGGCGGCATGGTCGCCGCTATTGAGCGCAGCTATCCGCAGCGCGAAATCGCCGAAGCTTCGTATCGCTACCAGATGGAGTTGGACAAGAAAGAAAAAATCATGGTCGGCGTGAATGATTACGTTTCAGAAGAAAAGCCGTTGGAGATTCTGCAGATTGATGAAACCGTGGCGCATCGCCAGCACGCCCGGCTGAAAAAGCTTCGCGCTGACCGCTCCCAATCGGAGGTCGATCGCAATCTCCTGGCCTTGAAAAAAGCAGCCGAGACCTACAACACACCTGCGAGTTCTTCCAACGGGCGCCTTAGTCACGAGAACCTGATGCCGCAAATTTACAACGCCGTCAAAGCCTACGCCACTCTCGGCGAAATCTGCGACGCTCTGCGCACCGTCTTCGGCACCTACGAAGAAACCGCCATCACCTGAAATTGATAGGATTTACGAGGACGCTAAGGAATGCCCGAGAAAAGAATTCGTGTGTTGATCGCCAAGCCCGGCCTTGATGGCCACGATCGCGGCGCCAAAGTCATCGCCCGCGCCCTCCGCGACGCCGGGATGGAAGTCATCTACACCGGGCTGCGCCAAACGCCGGAAATGATCGC
>DASSYL010000321.1:0-2136 GCA_035703315.1 Candidatus Acidiferrum sp.
TGGTCGGCGGAAACCGCCACGCCCAGGGGCAGCTTCCAGATGGAGTGCTCGAATCCTTCGTGCAGAAACATCACGTTGGGCGCGCGAAATCGGTAATCCTGAAAACTCGGCAAGGTCGTGTTGCCGTTCAGATCGCCGCCACCCAGGGTGGGCTGAAAATAAAACGGCACTACGCTGCCGGCGGAAGTGAACGATTCGGCAAGGAAGAATCTGAAATTGATGCTGCCTTCGAGGTTACGCACCACCGGCGGGCACTCCGCGTCAGCACCCGTTCCCACGGCGCAAGCGTCCGGTCCATTGTGGTCTTTCGGTGACAGCGTGCGCGTGCTCTTGCGATAGAGCGGAATCTGGTGGCCCAGGTCCACCGTCAGGCGGCGGAACGAAAAGGTCGAATCTCCCGCCACAAATTGCTGGAAGTTGATGAAGTAATTCAGCCGCAGATAGTCTGAAAAAAGATGCGGCCGCATGCGCGCGCCTTCTCCGAACTGCGCAAATCCAGGCTGATTGGTCAGGCCGGGAGCGGTCGCTTCGGAAAAGAGCGTTTCGATCGACGGGCTGGATTCGCCGTGATTGCCGCGAATATCCACAAAGCGGCCGTTTGCTTCGCCGTAAAGCGAAAGATTCAACTTCCCGAAAATCGGCCAGACGACATTGGTGCCGACGATTTGCTCGCTCATTCCGAACACCGAACGGTTTGCGACCGTCGATGAAGGGCCCACACCGAAATAGTAGATTTTGTTCAGCGAGATGGCCTGCGCGTACACATTGAAGAATGGAGCTTCTTCGACCGCTAAGTTGGAAGCCGCCGCGTCCGCCGCGCTGCCCGTGGTTACCGTAATATCGTGATGCGGCACGCGAATCGCCTTCATGTAAACGCCCGCGCGCCACGATCCGTTCGGCGAAGCTATGGCGTCCGCGTTCCAGTTCAGCCGCCACGTTTCATCCGGCGTCCAGTGCGCCACGAACGCGGCGCCCGCGCCGAATCCATTTTGCGGCGCGATGCTGCCTACGGCGATGTGCAGAGGGTGATCCGTGAAAAGGACTTGCGCGCAGCTGCCGAGTGCTTTCCAGTCGAAGGACAAGCAGCTTTTCTGAAAACGTTCGCCCTCGCCGCGGAAATCGGCCTGCAGTTTGGTCTCTTGCGCGGATAGCGGAACTGCCGCCAACGCCAGAAACAGCAGTAGACGCCTAACCACGGCTTTTCCCCTTTTTCCCTTTCGCGCTGGTTTTGCTTTTCTTTTTCGCCGGACTCGTGGCGGTGTGCGGGTGCAAGATGGATGTCGCCAGTCTCACGAAATGTCCGGCCTGTTCTTCCGTGACCGGATTTTCTGCCGCGCGATTGTCCAGAGTTTTCAAATGCGCAGTCAGCGCATTCGCGGCGTGAATCATCTGGTCCAGCAGCAAGCGCGATGCGACCCGTTCTTTGTTAAACGCCGAACGCGGAGGCTTCGGCACGCGAATTACATTCTGGGTTTTGCCCGGCACGCTTCACCTCAAATTGAAAATGGGACAATCCGAATCGGGCCGCAGATTGTCCGAAAGCAAATCGAGAAACGTTTCGGCCGCTTTTTCGCGCGGCGACCGCCAGTCGTAGTTTCCGATGAATTGCTTGGTCACCGTTGCCGGGATGGACGCGTGCTCGAACGTGCGCCCGTTGTTCGTATCCTCCGGCCCCGCGACCACTGTGGCCTTCGGAATCCACGGCGAAATCAGCACCGCCGGAACTCGCACTCCCAAGCGATCGAACCTGAACGGCTGCCCGATGCCGGTATCCGCAGCGGACGCTTCAAACCCGTCCGCGATGCAATTCGGTGGCGCTACGTGGTCGTAAATGCCGCCGTGCTCGTCATAAACCAGCAGCATGGCCGTGCTCTTCCATAGCGCGGCGTTTGCGCGGATCGCGTTGTAAATCGACGCAATGAAAATTTCACCTTGCTGGACGTTATGGTCTGGATGCTGGTCCGACGCCAGCGCCTCGCCACCTTCACCTTCGTGATCGTTGTAGTTGGGTTCGATGAACGAATAATCCGGCAGCAAGCCCTTCTTGCAGTCGTCCAGAAACTGTGGATACGTCGCAAAATTCTGCGGCTGATTATTCAGCAGGTTGACGATTTCCATCGTCGAGCTGGTCTGATC
>DASSYL010000418.1:0-2216 GCA_035703315.1 Candidatus Acidiferrum sp.
GAAACGCTTTGGCGAAATTCGCGTGCATCCATTCCTGAGCGCTCGAAATCGCGTCGTCCGTGTGGTCGGTCTTCAGCGGCACAATCGCGAACCCCGACTGCCACGCCCGCGGCGTCTCGATCAGTAACGCTTTCGCCGTCTGCATGGCGATCTCGTGCCCGCAAAATCTCTCCACCAAGTAAATGCTCAAGTCCAGCGACGCGTTCACTCCTCCGCCGCAATAAAATCCGTGATCCTCGGTCACCATCGACTCCGGCATCCACTTCACACGCGGATATTTTTCGCGAAACCGCTCCGCCAGCCCCCAATGAGTCGTCGCGCGCCTTCCGTCCAGCAATCCTGCCGCAGCCACCAGTCCCACGCCTGAACACACGCTTGCCACTGCTACACCGCGCTTGCTGCGCCGCTTCAGCCACGGCACGACCGCGGCGTTCCGTTCCACCACATCATCCACGCTCAATCCGGTCGTCGGCACAAAAATCAAGTCCGCCTTTCCCACGTCTTTCAGCGCAACATTCGGCTTGATTTGGATCTCTCCGTCGCAATTCACCGGCCGGCCATCCGCCGATGCCGTCGTTACGTGAAAGCGTGTAGCGCACGGAGTTCCCGTAAGGATGTTCCATAGGGAACCGGCATGGCGAAACACTTCCATTGGCCCGATCGCCGTTGAGGAAAACATCTGGTCCAGCAGCAACACCGTGATTTCTTTCATTTTGCACCTGAAATCCCTCAATTATTCATCGCCGCTTGGCCGAATCACCCATCTACAATGGCGTATCCGCCATCTTGTTGCAAGCCCATTTCGGACTTACTTTTAGACCATCGAATCCGGGGACTCACCAAATTTTCATCACGGAGGAATCAACATGACAGTTGCAGAAAAGGCTTCGACTCCGGTCAATGGCGTTGCTGTTGACCAGCTGTTCTCTACCGTCGACGCGGTTAAATCGACTCCTTCTATCGCGAAATTCAAATTCCGCGTACATAACCAGTGGAATACCGGCAGCCAAAACTGTTCCACCATCGCAGGCTTTTCCGGCGCCAACCAGGAGCTCGGTCACCCTCATCCATTCTCGCTGCAAGCGGACGAGCCCGCCATCCTTCTGGGCAAAGATTTGGCCGCCAATCCCGTCGAATATCTGCTCCACGCGCTCGCCTCTTGCGTGACCACCTCGATGGTCTATCACGCCTCCGCGCGCGGCATCCGCATCGACCAGATCGAATCTTCTTTCGAAGGCGATCTCGACCTTCGCGGCTTTCTCGAACTCGATCCGGCCGTGCGCAAGGGGTACCAGGGAATTCGCGCCCGCTTCAAAATCAGCGCCAACGTTGCGGACGACCAGCTCCAGGAAATCATTCGCCTCGGCACCGGACACTCGCCCGTCTATGACTCGCTGCTGAACGGTGTGCCCATCGCCGTAACGGCGGAACGCGCCTAAAGGCTGTAAGTTCAAAAAATTCTGCGCAAGCTCGTCTTCTTGTATCGCTAGGAATTGTGGGACTTTTTCCCGCAGCCGAATTCGATCTTCGGGGACCAAAGGGAACTCATTTGATTTGAAAGGAAAAGCTTATGTCACATACAAAATCAGCAACTCGGCTATCGGCCATCGTGATCCTGGGTTCGGGGCTCTTGTTCGCTGCGTCCGCCATCCTTCCGCTTTCCGCGCAGGATGCTGGCCACCAGGGCCACTCTCCCTCGCAGTTGGTCGAAGACGTTCGGAACGCCACTCGCGTGTACCTTGACGTGAACAACGCCGGCCCCGCGGGATACGGGCCGGCCTTCGGCTGCGTCACCGGCCCCGACCACGGCGCTATGGGCATCCACTACGTCAACGGCCCTCTGGTCGGCGACGGCAAAATCGAAAAGGAAACTCCCGAAGCTCTGATTTATGAGCCGGTCGGAGGCGGCAAACTCCGCTTAGTCGGCGTCGAATACATCGTGGACGCCGCCACATACCTCAAGAATAACAACAACACTCCGCCGCAGCTCGATGGCCAAGCCTTCCAGCTCGTCGCCTCGCCCAACCGCTTCGCCTTGGATCCCTTCTTCGAACTCCATGTCTGGGCTTGGCGCGACAACCCTCAAGGCGCCTTCGTAGACTGGAACAACAACGTGACTTGCGAACACCAGTAACCGCCCGCAGATATCTCTACACACAGACAAGAAAAAAAGGGAGGCTCACCGAGCCTCCCTTTTCGATTTCGCCGGTTGTTCC
>DASSYL010000427.1:0-3644 GCA_035703315.1 Candidatus Acidiferrum sp.
CCACGTAGGGAATTTCCATCGCGCGGCCCACATCCTTAATCGCCGCCTTTGCCGCCATGGTCCCGAACGTGATGATTTGCGCCACGTTTTCGCGGCCATATTTCTGCGTGACGTACTCAATCAGTTCGCCGCGCCGCCGCATGCAGAAATCGATATCTATATCCGGCATAGACACGCGTTCCGGATTCAGGAATCGTTCAAACAGCAGGTTGTACTGCAGAGGATCCACATCCGTAATCCGCAGCGCAAAGCTCACCAGGCTTCCGGCCGCTGATCCGCGGCCCGGACCAACCGGCACGCCCTGCGCCCGCGCATAATGAATGAAATCCCAGACAATCAGAAAATAGCCTTCATAGCGCATTTTCTGAATCATCTGGATTTCGCTGGTCAGGCGCCGTTCGTACTCGCTCAGCGGATTCGCCAGCGCTCCGGCCTTCGCTAGCCGCTCCAAATAAGGCACTCGGGTAGCAAAACCTTCGCGCACCACTTTTTCAAAGTAACTGCTAGCGGTCTGCCCTTCCGGCACCTTGAATTCCGGGAAAGGATTGGGTATTCGCTCAATCTTTACGTTGCAGCGCGAAGCGATATCAACGGTCCGCCGCAGGGCCTCCGGGATCTCTCCGAACACCTGCGCCATTTCCGCCGCGGTCTTGAAATAAAATTGATCCGTCGCGAACTTCATGCGGTTCGCGTCACCCATGGTCTTGCCGGTTTGGATGCACAGCAGAACTTCCTGCGCGTGCGCGTCTTCATGGTGCAGGTAATGGCAATCGTTCGTGGCCACCAAGGGAATGCCAGACTCCTTGGATAGCCTCACCAGCTGCGGGTTCACCGCTTTCTCGATGTCCAACCCTTGGTCCTGAATTTCCAGAAAGAAATTCTGCTTGCCGAAAATGTCGCGCAACCGGTAAGCGTTTTCGCGCGCCTGGTCGTACTTCTCCGTCACCACTGCTTCGGTCACCACGCCTTTCAAGCATGCCGAGAGCGCGATCAATCCTTCGCTGTGTTTTGCCAGAATGTCGTAATCAATCCGCGGCTTGTAGTAAAAGCCTTCAAGGAAGCCGGTGGACACCAGCTTGATCAGGTTGTGGTAGCCCTTCAGGTTTTCGCAAAGCAGCACCAGGTGGTTTGTACCGCGTGACCCGGGCTCGTCTTCATTGCGGTCCGCTCCATTAACCGCATTCTTTTCTCCGCGGTCGTGCCGGCTGCCCTTCGCCACGTACACTTCGCAACCGATGATGGGCTTGACGTCCCGCTTGCTGGCTTCATTAAAAAAGTTTGCCGCCGCGAACAGGTTGCCGTGGTCGGTAATCGCGACCGCCGGCATCTTTTGCCGAGACGCCTCGTCCAGCAGCTCGCTTGTTTCGCAAGCTCCGTCCAGAAGACTGTAATCGGTATGAACGTGGAGGTGAACGAACTCAGGCTGCCCCATGAACCTTCATTGTAATTCGCGGCGCAGGAATTTGCGATGCTCATTCACGCGTTTTCAACAGGAAGACCGTCGCCGCAACGAAGCGCTATCGAAAAGGCCGTGAGCTTTTACTTCTTTTTCTTGGTTTTTGCGGCCGCGGGTTTTTCTGCAGTCTTTGCCGCCGCCTTGGCTACTGGCTTCGCTGCTGACAGTTTTGCCTCCGCTTTCCCCGCTGGCGCATGGCCATGCGCTTTCTCTCCGCCCTTGGCCACCTTTTTATCCTTGCCCTTGCTCTCTTTAGGCTTTGGCGGCTCTTTAATCCCCGACAGCTTCCGTAAAATCTTTTCACGTTCTTCGGGCGTCTTGCCTTTTCCGTTCAATTGCATCGCGAACATCTGCTCGACGACGGCGTCAAACTTCGGTCCCGCCGGCATTCCAATCTTCGTCAGTTCATCGCGTACCAGCGGTATGCTCGTCCTTAGCGGCCGCCACTTGTTCAGATACGCCTTGATTTTCGAAATCGCCGCCGAATTCCGTGACTCTGCCAGCAAATACGCCAGCTTCTCCACCGGCACTCTTTCCAAAAACTTGTACGCGTCAATCGGCGCGTTCAGCTTCTTTCCGGCCAATTCCTTGCCCACCGCTTCGGCCGCCTCGGCAAATCCCGCAACAGCATCAATCTCCGCCGAGCGGAAGCCAAGCTTCCCCAGCAGATTCGATTGCTCGCGCTCTTTCAAACGCCCTAGAATCGCCAGCAGCATCGGTGTAGCCAGCCGCGGCCGCAGTCCCGCCATCATTAGGTCGTCGCGCACCTTGCTCAACTCACCGATTGCATCGTAGTCCGGCTTTTTCTTCGCCAGCACCGCATGCACGACTTCCATCAAATCGCGCTCTTCCCACGATTTCAGCGCCTCCGTCGGATTTTCTTCGCGAGCCAGCGCCTGCAACTCGGCTCCCGCATCGTCCGGCGTGATGGTGTGGTGCAGGTCCCGTTCCATGGCCAGCGCAAACCATTCCTCTGTACGCTGCTCCAGTTTGAATCCCATGCGCGCCGCATACCGCAGCGAACGCAACAACCGCGCGGGCTGGTTGGTAAAACTGTGAATCGTCAGCGCCCGCACTTCCCCGCGCTCGATGTCCGACAACCCGTTCGTTGGGTCCAGCAACAATCCCCGCGAAGCCGGGTTCAGTGAAATCGCAATCGCATTCAGCGAAAAATCCCGCCGCCGCAAATCCTCCATTATCGTCGACCAGCGAATCTCCGGCCGCGTTCCCGGCCGTACGTAATGGTCGTCCCGTGCCGCGGAAATGCTTCCCTCGGCTTCACCCGCAAACAAGATTTCGATATGCCGCAGTTTTTCATCCTCGTGCAGCACCTTCGCGCCGCCTTTTTCCAATTCGCGCGCAATCTTCGAAGGATTACCTTCCACCGTAAAATCCAGGTCGCGCAGCGACGCTCCCGTGATCAAGTCGCGCACTGTCCCGCCCGTCAGGTACACATTGAACCCCAGCGCCGCGGAGAGCTCCTGCACCCGCATCATCGCGGCGCGTTGTTCCGGCAGCAGCCGGCTTTCCAGCAAGAACATGTAATCAGGCATTGCTCTCCTCGGCTTTCAGGGTGCACCTGCCATCCCTGAATGAAATGGATCTCCGGCCCGGCCCTCACCCGCCCAGAGCCGAGCGTGCGATCCTGAACCTGGCCCGTCCCGCTACGCGCGGGGATGGTGCGCTTTGTAAATCTGCTTCAACCGCTCTTCCACCACGTGGGTATAAATCTGCGTGGTGGAAATATCCGAATGGCCCAGCATCAGCTGCACCGAGCGTAAATCCGCTCCTCGCTCCAACAGGTGCGTCGCAAAGCTGTGCCTTAGCATATGTGGAGTCAGAGCCACCCGCAGCCCCGCACGTCGGCCATACGCCGACAATATCTTCCACACTCCCACGCGGCTGATGCGTCCGCCGCGCCGATTCACGAACAAGTACGACCCAACCCCGCCCCGTCCGCCCTTCAGCAGCTCCGGACGCCCGTCCCTCAAGTAACGCTCCACAGTCCCGAGCGCCTTGCGCCCCACCGGCACGATGCGTTCCTTGTCACCTTTCCCGATGCACCGCACGCATCCGACCTTGGAGTCCAGGTCGGTTACGCGCAGGCTGGTCAATTCACTGACTCGCAAACCTGTGGAATATAGCACTTCCAGCATGGCTCGGTCGCGCAATCCCAAAGCTGTCTTTT
>DASSYL010000046.1:0-4004 GCA_035703315.1 Candidatus Acidiferrum sp.
GCAGCGGCTCGAACAGTGCATCGAGCGGCGTGCCGGGAATTGCGATGTTCGTGCCACGTCGTGCCTTCTCGTAAAGCGGGCTGCCCGGCTGCGCGTTCTGATACTGGTGGAAGTACAGCAGCGAATTGTCGCCGTAGTTGCCGATGTACGGTGCGTCCCCGGTCCAGCCCCAGAAGTGTTCGGCGTCAAGCCCTTCTCCAATGTCTTGGTAGATCTTCCAGGAGACACCTGCCTTCTCCAGCAGTTCGGGATACGTCGACCAGTCATATCCCGCCTCCGCATTGTCAATCACCGGGCCGCCTCCATTGCCGTCGTTGCCCACCCAGCCGGTCCACATGTGGTACCGGTTCGGATCCGTCGGTCCCAGAAACGAGCAGAAGTATGCGTCGCATACCGTAAAAGCATCCGCAAGCGCATAGTGGTACGGAATATCGCTGCGCACCAGGTGCGCCATCGTCGTCGTCCCCTTATTCGGTATCCACTGATCGTAGGCTCCGCCATTCCACGCGTTGTGCCCGGTAGTCCAGTCGTGCGCAAGGTCTTCCAAAAACTGCAATCCTAGATTCGGCGCACCGGGATGGAAGGGCAACTCAAAGCCGTCAGGGTTGTTTGTGTCCGGCTGATGCCAAACACTCTTGCCCGAAGGCAGCTTCACCGCCCGCGGATCGCCAAACCCGCGCACGCCTCTCAGCGCTCCAAAATAGTGATCAAAAGAGCGGTTCTCCTGCATCATGAAAACCACGTGTTCGACATCGTTGATCGATCCCGTTCGGTTATTCGCCGGAATTGCCAGGGCGCGGCTGATGCTCGCTGGGAAAGCGGCCGACGCGGCTGCCGTGGACAACAGTTTCAAAAACTCGCGACGATCTGTGCTCATGCGGATTCACACCTCTCGCGATTGCCTTGCTGGCCATCGCGAGAGGCAGGTTAGTCCTGCTGTGTTGCGCCCCCGTGACGATTCAGTTTTTATTGTGCGACTTGCAGGGTTCCCGCTTTGCGCGGCTCGTCTCCAAACCCTTTCGCTCTTCGCACTTTATACGTGGAATTTGGTATGCGGAACTTGTTACATTCAGTTCTGCTCATGCGCTCGGCTATCCCCACCGAACTCGCCGGCATCCCCGTCTGGCTCGTTCTTTTCGTAGCCGCCGGCTTCCTTCTCTTCTTCTTCAAAATCGCCGGCAACCCCTCGCAGGACGAAAAACTCTCCACGCTTCGCCTCTTCTTTCTCATCGCCACAATCCTCTTCGCCCTCGCCGGCATCGCCGACTTTGTCATCTGGGTCAATCCCTCTCCCTGATCCGGCACGCCGCAATTGCTCTCCGCCACACTTGCGGTATCATCCCCAAGCAATGGCCCAGGTCTTGGAAGGCTCCCAGGTTTCGCACTATCGAATCTTGCGGCATCTCAGTTCCGGCGGCATGGGCGACGTGTACGTCGCCGAAGACGAGCAGCTCCGCCGCAAAGTCGCCATTAAATTTATCCGCGCCGACGATGCCGGCCATCTCCCCGCCCGCCGGCGTTTCGAACGCGAAGCCCAAGCCGCATCCGCACTCAACCATCCGCACATCTGCACGATCTTTGAAATCGACGAGCACGACGGCCACCCATTTCTCGTCATGGAGCTCCTCGATGGCTCCGACCTTCGCCAGTTCTGTCGCCCAGGCGGCATGGAACTTTCTCAGCTGCTGAAGTGGAGCATTCAAATCGCCGATGCCCTCTCCGCCGCTCACGCCCAAGGCATCATCCATCGCGACATCAAACCCGCCAACATTTTCATCACCGCGCGCGGCGACTCCAAGATTCTCGATTTCGGCCTCGCCAAGCGCGACGATTCCGGCTCCGACACCACCATCGCCAACACGACGCTTGTCGACACAGCAACAGAACTTTCCCGCACCGGCGCCGTCATGGGCACTGCGGCTTACATGTCCCCCGAACAGGTTCGCGGCGAACCCCTCGATGCTCGCTCCGATCTCTTCTCTTTTGGCGCGCTGCTCTATGAAATTGCCACGGGCAGGCGGCCGTTCGACGGGGCCACGCAAACCGCCGTCTTCAGCTCCATTCTGACCGCCGAGCCGATTCCTCCTTCCGACCTGCGGCCCAGCCTCCCGCACGACCTCGAGCGCATCCTCGACAAAGCTCTCGCCAAAGAGAGCGACCTCCGTTATCAGAGCGCCGCCGAAATGAAGGCAGACCTGCTGCGCCTTCAGCGCGAGGTCGAATCCGGCGTCGCCAGAGTCGCTACGCGCAATACTGTTAAGCGCCGCCGCGTGCGCTTCGCCATGGTCTCAATCGCCGTGCTGTTCCTGATCGCAGCCGCCGTCGCCTCCGGATTCTTCCTCCGCAAGCGTGCAACGCCTTCCGCTTCCGGTCTGTCGCACCAAACCACCATCGCCGTTCTTCCTTTCCAAAACTCCGCGCATGACGCAAAATTCGATTACCTCGGCACCGCTCTCCCGGACGAGGTCGTCACGACCCTCAGTTACGCGCCAACGCTAAGCGTCCGCCCCTTCAGCATGTCGCAACGTTTCTCAGCGCAGGATTCCGATCCCCAGGCAGCCGCGCGCCAGCTCGGGGTCGCCCACGTCGTTACCGGCCACTACCTGAGCCACGACGGCCGTATCCGCGTCACACTCGAAGCTATGGATGTGGCCAAACAGGAAGTCACCTGGCGCACTTCCCTCGACGTTCCGGCGGCCGATGTCCTCAGACTCCACGACGACATCACCACGAGGCTGGAAAAAGGCCTGCTCCCTTCGCTCGGCCTTCCTGCCGTCGAACTTTCCGCCACTAAACCCAAAAACCAGCAAGCCTACGACCTCTACCTCCGCAGCCAGGATCCCGTCTACGACATCGAGCACAACAAACAAGCTATCGCGCTACTTCAAAAATCCGTTGCACTCGATCCCGGTTACGCTCCCGCATGGGTCGCCCTTGGCTCCCGCTACTACACCGAAGCCGACATGATCGGCGGCGGCGACGCCGTGCTCCAGAAATGCATCGCCGCCCTCGAGCGCGCGCGTCAGCTTGATCCCAATCTGCTCAGCGCCGCCACGTGGCCCATCGGCCTTGGCAGCCGTGTCAACGGCGGTCTCGAATCGAGCTTTGCCCAGCTTCAGGAACTGGCTCGTAAGCGTCCGCGTCGCGCGGAGCTTCATCTCTTGCATTCGCAACTTCTTCGCACCATCGGCGCACTCGGCCGCGCGGCGGAAGAATGCGAAATCTCCCACCGCCTCGACCCCGATTTGGTCGCGGACTGCGCCGTTCCCTACATCTATTTGAACGATCTTCCCAAGGCGCACGTCGAACTTGACCGCGCTCCCGGCGAATTCAGCTCATTTTTGTTGGGACACGTTCTGCTGCGTGAGGGCAAGGTCGAAGAAGCGCTGCCGAAGCTAAAGATTCTTCCCGCGGGCAGCAATTACGAAGTCGTCCGCAACTGTTGGCCAAACTCCGGAACACCGGCCTGCGATCGCATCGTCGCTCAGTCCGTCTCCGAATTTCTCCAACTCCCCGATCCCGACGCCTGGTATTTCGGCGCCGCTCTCTTCGCCTGGCTCGATAAAAAAGATGCCGCCCTTCGCCTACTCGACGCCGACGCCAGGCGCAACTTCTGCGTCTATCCCGCCGTGGACAACGATCACATGTTTGACAAAATCCGCAACACTCCCGAATTCCAGTCCGCCCGCCAAAACGCAATCGCCTGCCAGCAGCGCTACGCTCGCTACGCCACTATAAAATTCGACTAACGGCCTCCGGTCTAGTAGCACAGACTACAGTCTGTGCCTCAAGGGTCGCAGGGCCAGCACCCGCGTCTCCTGTAGCGCTGGCCTCTCGCGGTTTTGCGGCCCGATTCCCACTGGACAGCCCGGCATCCACGGTGTGCAGGCGGCTCGCCTGCGCTTGCCTCTCGCAGCGCGTGTCACATCTGTGCTCGAACTCTTAAACCTCCAACCCTTGAGCCTTTCTCTGTGCGCTCTCTGGCGATCACTTCTTCGCTTTCG
>DASSYL010000072.1:0-5239 GCA_035703315.1 Candidatus Acidiferrum sp.
CGGTCTGCAAGCCACACAGGAGTTCCTGCCGACGAAACCACTTCCGCCACACGGCGCGCTACCCAATCGGATGCGAACCGGTGGTCGTAACCGATGATCACGCCCTTGCGTGCATCTTCGCCACGTACGACGTACCGCGAAATTGCCTCCGCGACCGTGCGCGCATTCGCAAATGTAAAATCCTCGGCAATGATGCCGCGCCACCCGTCAGTACCAAACTTTATCGAACTCATGAGAATTAGCCTTGATGAGTATAGGTTAGGGCGGGGAAGGGAAAACACCCGAATTGGACGTTCATCGAGATGCAGGCGCTCATTCAAAGCAGTCTCGTGAGCTTTTCTTCCTCCAGCCATTTCACAAGCTTGCCAACATCCTGAGCGCGCTGGCGCGGGCATATCAGCAACGCGTCAGGCGTTTCCACTACGACCAAGTCCTTTACCCCGATTGCCGCTACGAATTTTCCATTGTTCGAAAAATAGTTGCCGCTCGCGTCGATGGAATGACCCCTGCCAATGAAAATGTTTTCGCCCGGTTCCCTGGCTAACAACTCATAAACCGCGGCCCACGAACCGATGTCGCTCCACCCGACTTCCGCGGGAATCACAAAAACCTGTGGCTCCGAAGCTGCCTGCGCCGTCGCTCGTTCCAGAACCGCGTAGTCTACCGAGATATTTTCCAGTTTGGCGTAAATGTTGCGCAGCCGCGCGGCGTACTTAGAGGTTCCAATCAAACCAGCCAGTTTTTCCAGTTGGGCATAGGTCGCTGGCAGATGCTTCTGCAAGGCTTCCAGAAACGTGGACGCCCGCCAGAAAAACATTCCGGCGTTCCACTGGTAGTTTCCAGAGGCAACGTACTTCTTCGCGACCTCGAGCATCGGCTTCTCTGCGAATCGCCGCACCGGATACACGGGCGTTGCGTCCGCGCCTATGGTCGCCTCCATCCGCTCGATGTAGCCAAAGCCCGTCTCAGCATGCGTCGGCGGAATCCCCAGCACCACCATGCGACCCGGCTTCCTAGCCACATCCAGCGCCGTGCGAACAATTTTCTGATAGGCCCCGACGTCCTGGATGTAGTGGTCCGCGGGCAGCACCGCCATCAGCGCGTCGCCCTTCGCTGCCGCGCGCACATGAAAAGCCGCTAGCGCAATCGCCGCCGCCGTGTTTCGTCCAACCGGCTCGACAAGTACACGTTTGCGCGAAGCCTGCGGAAGCTGTTTGCGTAAACTGCGTTCCTGCTCGGCGTTGGTCACCGTCCAGATGCGCTCTGCCGGCACCAGCGGCCGCAACCGCGCCACCGTCTGCTCCAGCATCGTTCCCTTGCCGGCGATATTCAAGAGTTGTTTGGGAGTTTTCGTTCGGCTGCGGGGCCAAAATCGCGTTCCGCGGCCGCCCGCAAGAATCACGGCATGAACCGGAAGTGTTTCGCGCGCCATACCAATTATTCGACCACGACTTCGGCGATTTGGGAATCAGTGACACCCAGGCTTCGCAGGTTGCTCCGCAAAACTTGCAGGTCAGGCACGAACGTACGAAGGAATACGGATTCGCCCGCAGGAACCAGTTCATAGTGCTTTAGCGAAGCCGGCATGAACCAGCATTCGCCCTGTTTGTAATGCGCCTTCCTGACGCTGTACCGAATCTCGCCGCTCCCGGAGAGCACCACCAATAGATTGAACGCATCGGTTTTCGGCCTTGCAGTGAAGTCTTCAGCAAGCCGCCATCGCTCCGTTGAAAAATAACGGCACGCAACCAGCAGCGAGATCGTCATCATCTGCGACGACCAGCTCAGCGGCTGCATCCTGTGAATCACCGGATGCCCAAAACGAATCACGTCTAGCGCTTTCTCGATATGCAACTCGCGCGGCTTGCCGGAGGCATCCACTCGTCCGTAGTCGTAAACGCGGTAGGTCAAGTCCGAATACTGCTGCACTTCGCATAAGATCATTCCCGGCCCAATGGTGTGCGGAATCCCCGCCGGAATAAAAAATGTTTCGCGAGCTTCTGCCGCGAGCGGTTGGAATAACTCTTCCAATCCGCGTTTGCCGACGGCCGCCGCAAGCTCTTTTTTCGTAGTGCCCGGCTTCAGCCCAATAAAAACCTGCGCCTCCGGCTCCGCCGAAACCACATGCCACATTTCTGTTTTTCCGCGTCCACCCGCTGCCGCTTCGTGCTTGCTGGCGTACTCGTCGTCCGGATGCACTTGAATGGACAACTTGTCCGTCGGAAAAATAAATTTGACCAGCAACGGAAAATCCTGCGTCGCAGCGCAGCGTTCGCCCCGCCATTCCACCGGCATGTATCGCCACGCCTCGCCGAGGCTCATGCCCTGAAACGGTCCGCTGGCCACCGCGCAGCGCACGTCCGTCAGCCACGCTTCGCCAATCGGCTCAGCCAAATCCTTTTTCTCAGGAAAAATCGGCGCAAGCGAACGCGCGCCCCAAATCCGGGGACTGAACGTCGGCTCAATTCGAAACGGTTCCGGAATCACGAATCAGGCTGCTGCCTCGGCCCGTGAAAAAAATCGGTCGAGGCGCCGCAGTCCCTCCTCAATCCGATCGAGCGAAGTCGCATACGACAGGCGCAAATATCCCGGCGCGCCAAACGCATCGCCGCCGACCAGCGCAACGCGCGCCTTATCCAGCAGCAGCGTCGCCAGCTCCGTCGTATCTTTCGCCAGCTCGCGGGGGCCGCTCAAGTGCGCCGATACGTCAGGGAACGCATAAAACGCCCCGCCGGGCTGCGCGCACTTCACACCTGGAATCGCGTTCAGTCCTTCTACAATGCGCTTCCGCCGCTTCGCATACTCCGCCAGCATCACCGGCACTGTGTCCATCGTGCCCCTCATCGCTGCCAGCGCGGCGTACTGCGCAATCGAAGTTGGATTCGAGGTCGACTGGCTCTGCAGCTTGATCAGTGCCTGAATCATCGCCGCCGGCCCCAGCGTGTACCCGATGCGCCATCCCGTCATGGCAAACGTCTTCGACACCGACCCGATGATGATGACGTTCTCTTTTGAATCCTTCGCACTGGCAATCGAAAACGGTTTGTGCGGATCATAAGTAAAGTGCGAATAGCACTCGTCGCCCATCAGCCACACGTTATTTTTTTTGCATAGCGCCAGGATCTTTTCGTACTCGTCCGGCGGAGTCACGCCGCCACTTGGATTGCTCGGCGAATTCAAAATCAGCAGCCGCGTCTTCGGCGTAATCGCCTTTTCAATCGCGTCCGCTCTCACCGCGAATCCATCTTCCACTCTCGTCTGCACATAGACCGGCGTCGCGCCCGTGTATTTGACGATGTCCGGAAAGCTCACCCAATACGGCGCGGGAATCAGCACTTCGTCTCCGGCCTGCACCAGCACGCTCGCGACATTGAAAATCGCGTGTTTGCCGCCGACACTCACCACGCATTCCTTCGGTTCGTAGCTCGACTTCAGTTCCCGCTGGTGCCACGCGCAAATCGCTTCGCGTAGCGGCATAATCCCGCCCGTTGGAGTGTATTTCGTCTTGTTCCCGTGAATCGCTTCAATCGCCGCCTGCTTGATGTGGTCCGGCGTCGGAAAGTCCGGCTCGCCCGGCCCAAAATCCGCAATGTCCACTCCCCTAGCCTTCAATTGATCCGCTGCGGTTATCACGGCGGACGTCGGTGACACCTGTATGCGATTAATCCGGTCGGTGAGTCTCACTTCTTCTCCTCGCGTTTTTCTTTATCAAGGTTCGTTACTTCTTTACTTCGGCGCTTCGCTTTTCTACGAAACCTTCGCCCGCAACCGCTCCTCTACAATCGCCGGCACCAGTCCCTTCAGCGGCGCCCCCAGTTGCGCAATCTCCCGCACCAGCCTCGAGCTCAAATAACTATAGGTAAGGCCCGGCAGCATGAACACCGTCTCCAGCCGCGGCTCCAATTTCCGATTCATCAACGCCATTTGCAGTTCATACTCGTAGTCACTGACCGCGCGTATCCCGCGCAAAATCACCCCCGCGCCCTTCTTCCGTGCGTAGTCCACCAGCAGCCCGTCAAAAACATCAATCTCAACGTCGTTCCACTGCTTGGTCGTTTCGCGCAGCATCTCCACTCGTTCACTCACCGAAAACAGCGGCTGTTTCTCGGCGTTCTGCAGTACCGCCACAATCAGCAGGTCGAACATCTTTTCGCCGCGCTCGATGAGGTCGAGGTGGCCGTTCGTCACCGGATCAAACGAGCCGGGGTAGATGGCGATGGAGGTTTTCATCGGCTTCCTGAATCGTTCCTAGTGTATCGCAGGCGAAACCACGCTGACTGGACAAACTAGCACGCAAACAGGCCAACGAAACGTCCACTTTGGCCGCGCCGCTACCTCGACCCCTATTTTGTACTTCGCATTCCCAAAAAGGTGTGCCAATATCCCTCTTCCGCTGCTACATAGCACTCCAGGCGCGCGGATTCCGGCTTCCTTTCACGGAGGATTTCCTTCAATATGCGGTCAGCGGCCCAATTCCTTCTTCTTTTGACCTTCGTGTTCGCTTCACAAACGTATCCGCAATCCTCGCAGCCTTTGTACCTGATGCCGCAGCCGGCCAGCGTAACTCCGGGCGCAGGGGCTCTTCGAATCGACGCCAACTTCACCATCGCCCTGACCGGCCACGCGGAGCCGCGCCTTGACCGCGCCGCCGAGCGCTTCCTCTCCCAACTCCACCGCCAAACCGCTTTGCTCCTAGCCAAGCGGCCCGGTCGCGATTCCGCCAAGGCAACGCTTGTCGTCCGTACCGATCGCGCCAGCAAAGACGTAGAGGAACTCGGCGAAGACGAATCCTACACTCTCGAGGTCAGCTCCTCCGGCGCAAAGCTCAACGCCGCCAATCCTGTTGGCGTCCTACGCGGCTTGCAAACATTTCTGCAACTCGTCCAAGTCACTCCCGACGGCTTCTCCGCCCCCGCCGTCTCCATCCGCGACCAACCGCGCTTCGCCTGGCGTGGCCTGCTCATCGACGTCGGCCGCCATTTCATTCCGGTCGAGGTGCTGAAGCGCAACCTCGATGGCATGGAAGCCGTCAAGATGAACGTCCTCCACCTCCATCTCTCCGACAATCAGGGATTCCGCGTCGAGAGCAAGAAATTTCCCAAGCTACAAGAACAAGGTTCCGAGGGGCTCTACTACACGCAGGAAGTAATCCGCGACCTGATCAGCGACGCCCGCGACCGCGGCATCCGCATTCTTCCCGAATTTGATATGCCCGGCCACAGCACCTCGTTTTTTGTCG
>DASSYL010000185.1:0-10038 GCA_035703315.1 Candidatus Acidiferrum sp.
TCCGTGATTCTGCGCGGTAATCTCCACTTGATTGGTCAGAAGATTTTTTACCGGATGGTTCGATCCGTGATGCCCGAACTTCAGCTTGAAGGTCTTTCCTCCCAACGCCAACCCGCACACCTGATGCCCCAGGCAAATTCCGAAAACTGGCACTTTGCCAACAAATTTCCGGACATTCTCGACCGCGTACTCCATAGGTTCTGGATCGCCCGGACCGTTCGACAAAAACACTCCGTCCGGCCTCATCGCCAGCACGTCTTCTGCGGAAGTCGTCGCAGGAACCACGCTCACTTCGCAGTGATGGTCCGTCAACAGTCGCAAAATATTTTGCTTAATCCCGAAGTCGTAGGCGACTACGCGAAGTCGTTGCGTATCCTCATTCGCCGCAGCCTCGCCCATCTCTTCCGACCACGGAGAGGTCGCCAGATCAATCGAGCCTTTCGACCAGTCATAGGACTTCGCACAGCTCACGCGGCTGGCCAGCTCCTGCCCCGCCATCGTCGGCAGGTTCTTCGCCTCATAAATCAATTGGTCGGCAGCGGTTCCATCGGTGGAAACCACGCCGCGCAGCGCACCAACTTTGCGGATGTGCCTCACCAGCGCGCGCGTATCGATATCCGAGATCACAGGAATTTTGTGCCGGTTCAAGTAAAGCTGCGCTGTCTCCGTGGAACGCCAATTCGAAGCAATGTGCGAAAATTCGCGAACTACCAGCGATTCGATGTAAGGCTTTCCCGCCTCTTCATCGTCAAGATTCGCGCCAACATTTCCGATGTGGGGATACGTCAGGCAAACAATCTGCCCGGCATAGCTGGGATCGGTGAAAACTTCCTGGTAACCGGTGAGGCTGGTATTGAAAACGACTTCGCCGCCGCGGCGCGTTATCGCGCCGGCCGCGCGGCCATTAAAGACGCGCCCGTCCTCGAGCGCCAGAGTTGCGGGACGATGCAGAACTTCGGTCAGTGTGCCCTCCGCTTATCATTTTTCTTTTGCTTCTGTTGTTGTTCCGCCCAACGAACCGAAATGGTCCACGGGCCAATAGGCGAATACCGCTCGCCCATAAATAAACCGGCTGGGGACCGGGCCGAACACCCTCGAATCGTTGGAACTGATGCGATGATCGCCCATCACGAAATACATGTTGGGCGGCACGCGCACCGGTTCGTAATCGCTCAAATCCTCATATTGCGGCGGAACGTACGGCTCTCTGACCTCCTGGCCGTCAACGTACACCATGCCTTGGCGGATCTCCACGCTTTCGCCGGGCAGCGCGATCACGCGCTTGATGAAAGACTTGGTCCGGTCCAGCGGATACCAAAACACCACTGCGTCTCCGCGTTGGATCGGCTCAAACCGATAGACAAACTTGTTAATGAAAATTCGTTCCTGGTCGGAAAGCAGCGGCGCCATGCTGGTGCCTTCCACCTTCACCGGCTGGTACAGGAAAATGATGATGACCAGAGCCAATCCAATGGCGATCAGAAGATCGCGGGTCCATACGCGCACTTCATGGCGCAAATGGCGGTGGCGATGACGGTGTTTCTCTTTTTCGTTTGTGGAACGGACTGCCGATTCCGCGGCGCCATCCGTAGGATTCGCCGGAGAATTCACTGACCGCTCGTCCGGGTTCGGCATCTTTTTTGGCTTCTTTTATTTATAACATGCTAAGTGCAGTGTTTTCTAGGTTCAATCCTGTTTCGCCGGAGCCGAGCGGTCTAGGGCGGGCGTTTCAGGCTTCAAGCTCCAGCGTCAGTCCAGCTTGTTGTAATCGAAAAGGTGAAAATCCTTGCTCAAACCGAAGGTAAAGCCGGAGCGCGCGTCATATTTGTTTAGCCCCCGGATGCCCGCCAGGTCCCAGGTGAATCCGCCCGCCATGATTTGCAATCCCAAGCGCGCTTGACCCGTACTTTGCGTTCCAACCAAAGCATCGTTCACGCTGCGCGAGGAGTAAAGCCCGTTCACTTCGCCGACTAAGTTGATTCGGCGGTGAATGGGATACTTGAACGCTCCGCCATAAATCAAAACGTCGTTCTGCGTGAACAGAGCATTGGGCGCTTGTAGTATTTCTATTCCCAGGTTGCCAAAAACACTCAGCTTTCGAATCTGCTCTTGCAGTGCAATCATCGCGAACACATTGGTGGTGTTTGTGCCGATGCCGCGAGCCTGATTCGAATTCGGCATCACGAACCCAAACTTGAACGCCAAACCCGGCCGAAGCCCTTCATTCTTCAGCAGCCGAATCTTGGTCGCCAGCGTGAAATCTCCCGTGTCGTGTGTCGAATTCACCCCAGTGAGCGACAAATTCGGAACGAACGAAGTTCCTTGCGATTTTACGTCCAGAAAATTCTGGATGGCGCCTTCCACTTCGATCTCGGCGATTTTTCCGACGCCCATGCGAAGATCGATAACTCCAACTGACGTTTCGTCTCCGCGCAATCCAGAAAGCGGGAATCCCACGTCCTGCAAGAAATCAAAACCAATCTCGGCCCGCAAAGTCCCGGCAGGTACGGTATCGGTATCCACAGTTTGCAGAGGACGGTCTTGCGCCCGAACGGAAGTGCATAGAAGAGCGGCCGCTGCCAAAAGCAACATTGCTCGGATTATCCTTCCACGCCGAAACATGGCCGTTATCCTACGCGACGTGCTTCGCAACTCCAAGAATTTAGTTCCGCGGGTAGTCATGCCCCTAGTGCATAGTTCGCGGCTGCTAAGCAGGCGGTCACCGCCGTCTCGGTCCGCAAAATCAAATTTCCGAGCGATGCCTCGCGGAATCCCGCCTTGCCGGCAGCCTCAAATTCCGCCTCCGTCCATCCGCCTTCCGGTCCGATCGCAAGCGCCACATCCATCGTCGAGGCACGAGCCGCCGCTTGCCCTTCCAACACTTGGCGCAGCGAGGGAACTTCATTTCGTTCGGAGAGCATCACCCTTAGGGTGGTGTCTTCTGCCCGAAACGCCGCCGTCGGCTGGGCCACGTTCTCGATCGCGGGCAGGCGCACTCGTCGCGACTGCTGCGAAGCTTCAAAGGCAATCTTCTTCCAACGCTCGGCGCGCTTCCCTGCTGCTACCAGCAATCCCTTTTCGCTCCGCGCGGCCGCCAACGGCACGATTCGGTCCACACCCAGCTCTGTGGCCTTTTCGATCGCCCATTCGAACGCATCGAATTTCACGACCGCTAGCAAGAGTGTTTTGCGCACCGATGAAGTTCGAACCGGAATCGGTTCCAGAAGAGAAAATTCCACGCGGTCCCGGCCGGAAAACTCAATTTTTGCGAGCCGTACCGACGTGCCGTCACTCAATTCATATAATTGGCCCGGCTCCGCTCGCAGCACGCGCCCCAGATGATGCGCTGCTTCACCCGTCAACACCGCGCGGTCCGCGTCGAACGCATCCACAAAGAATCGTCTTCGCACTCGCACTCCGCGGCTCGTATTTTTTCGACCTACGGATCCGTCATTCCGAACGAACTCTAGGAATCTCTCTTCGCGGGCGAACTAGCCAAAAATGTCCTTTACTTTGTCAAAAAACGACGACCCGCGTTCCGCTGGCTTGTTATCCACCTTCAACGTCGCACCCAGCTGCTCCATCAACTTACGCTGATCGCGATTCAGCTTCGACGGCGTGACCACGCGCACGTGGTAATACAAGTCCCCCTTGCCGCCTCCGCGCGGATCGGGCAATCCGTGCCCTTTGATTCGAAACACCGCGCCACCCTGCGTTCCTTCCGGGACTTTCAGTTTTTCCTCGCCGCTCAACCCCGGCACCGACAATTCTGCCCCCAGCGCCGCCTGCGCAATGCTTACCGGAATGGTGCAGTACAAATCCGCGCCACGACGCTCAAAGAATGAGTGCTCTTTTACTTCCAGCACCACATACAAGTCACCGGTCGGGCCGCCGTTCGCACCCGCTTCGCCTTCGCCCGGTACGCGCAGCCGCGTTCCGGTATCCACGCCAGCGGGCACGCGCAATTCGATCGTCTTCTCCCGCTCCAACCGACCCTGCCCATGACATTCTGTGCAGCGTTCTTTGATCACTTGTCCCGCACCCTGGCACGCCGGGCACGTCCTCGTAATCGTGAAAAATCCTTGTTGATACGCCAGCTGACCGCGCCCGCCGCACGCCTGGCACGACGTTGCGCCCGTCCCCGCCTTCGCACCAGTTCCATGACAGGCGCCACACAACTCCTGTTTTGGCAGCTTGATCTTCGTCGAAACGCCTGCGGCCGCTTCTTCAAACGTCAGCGTCATGTCATAACGTAAATCCGAACCGCGTTGTGCACGGTTCCGCCCGCGTCTGCCGCCGCCAAACAGATCTTCAAACCCAAAAAAGTCGCCAAAGATGTCGTGGAAGTCCTGAAACACTGTTCCGTTGAAATCCACGCCGCCGCCCGCGTTACTCAATCCCGCGTGCCCGTAGGTGTCGTAGACCTGCCGTTTTTCCTGGTCGCTCAGCACGCTGTACGCTTCCGTGCACTCGCGAAACTTCGCTTCGGCCTCGTGCTTGTTCTCCGGATTTCGATCCGGATGCCACTTCAGCGCGGCCTTTCGATACGAGGACTTGATCTCTTCAACCGAAGCCGTCCTCTCGACTCCCAGCACTTCGTAAAAATCGCGTTGGTTGGTCTTCGCCATTCCCTGCGTTCCTCTTGCCCCTGATTCGCTCGACTAATTCGCCTTTGATGCCGCCGCGGGACGCACCGCTACACGCACCATCGCCGGCCGTAGCACACGTCCATGAAACACATACCCCGGTTGAAAGACCTGCAGCACCGTCCCATCCTCGTGCTCAACGCTTTCCGTCCGGTCCATCGCCTGGTGCAAGTGCGGGTCAAATGACTTCCCCACTGGCTCCACTCGCTCGGCTCCGAGCTTCCCCACATTCTCGAGAAGCTGCTTATAGATCAACTCAAACCCGCGGCGGTAATTCTCGTACTCCGCTTCGCGATGCGCTGCCAGAGCATGCTCGAAGCCATCGATCACCGGGATCAACCCTTCGATCACCCTCGCCGTCGCGCGCTTGTTGTCCTCGGCGCGCTCGCGCTCAATGCGCTTCTTGTAGTTGTCAAAATCCGCTTGCCGCCGCAGCAGCGTCTGCCGCAGATCTTCTAGATCGGTCGCCAGCTTGGCTACGTCTGCATCAGCGCGGACGCTGTCCGCGTCCAAATTAGTCTCTGAGCCGTCGCCGCCTTGATTTACCGGAAATCGTGTCTCTTTCTCGCTCACCGCGCCCTCGTTTCTAGCTAGGAAATTCTCTCTCCCCTACGAAATCTTATTCAACGTCTCGCTGAACAGTTGCGCCACATACGCCACTGCATTCACTGCACGCTCGTAGTGCATCCGTGTCGGCCCCAGCACACCCAGCGACCCCTGCACGCCGTCGCCTCGCGTATACGCCGCACTGATCAACGCCAAATTCTCCCCCGCCGGCGAAATTTCTTTAACGCCAATCTGCACCAGCACCGGCTCGGGCGCCTCGATGCACGCGTTCAACACCGTCACCAGCCGATGTTTCTCCTCAATCGCCGCCAACAACTCCCGCAGCTGCCCTTGATTTGCAAATTCCGGCACTCCAACAATCTGCGACGTACCTTCGACGTGCAACTGCGGCGCCGTTTCTTCTCCGAGCGCCACCGGATCGCACAGCGTCAGCGCGCTCCGCAGCAATCCCTCATACTGCTCTCGCTCCGTCGCCAGTTTCGTCAGCAAGTCCGCGCGAATCGCTTCCAGCGTCCATCCCGAATACTGCCGGTTCAGAAACTCCGCGGTGACGTCCAACTCCTGCTGCGTAAACGCCCGCGGAGGCCTCAGCACCTTGTCCCGCGTAATTCCGCCCGGCGAAATCAGCACTACCACCACGCGCCCGTCCGGCAGCAACCAGATTCGCGCATGCTCCAGAATTGTTTTGCCGAGCGGCGGCGAAACCACAATCCCCAGTCCGTTCGAAACCTCCGCCAGCACGTGGCCCGCCCGCTCGGTCACTTCCGCGCGGCTATTCGCTGCGGCGAATTCTCGCCGAATCCACGCCTTGTCCTCGACGCTGAGCGTCGCCTGAGAAGCAATCTCCTGCGCGAAAAATCGGTACGCCGCCGCCGTCGGCACTCGCCCTGCAGAAGTGTGGGGCTGATACAAATACCCGCCCTCCTCGAGGTCGGCCATCACATTGCGAATCGTCGCCGAGCTCAAGGTCTCTTCATATCTCTTGGAAATGGCACGCGACGACACCGGCTCCCCCGTCTCGATATACGTGCGGACTAGGTCGGCCAGGATCTGCCGGTTGCGGCGTTCCTGAAGTGGCGCGTTTCTCATAGCAGCACTCGGGCTGTAGCCGTGGCCTGTAGGCCGCAGAATTTGAGTGCTACCTCTATTTTAGAAACCCTGTCAAGCCCGGTCAATCGCGGGGAATTACTAGGTGCTCTCAATCCGCGTTATCAATCTGCGCCCGCTGCAACCGGTCCGAATAATCAATATACAGCGTCTTCCACTCCGTATAGAAATCGATCGCCGCAATCGCCGCTTCGCGGTGGCCATTCCCTGTCTGCTTCGTTCCGCCAAACGGCAGGTGCGTCTCCGCGCCAATCGTCGGCGCATTCACATACACGATGCCCGTATAGATGTCCCGCATCGCCGCAAACGCCTGATTCACATTCTTCGTATAAATCGAAGCCGACAATCCGTACGCCACACCGTTTGCAATCTCAATCGCTTCGTCAAAATTCTCAAACGGAATGAGCGACACCACCGGCCCAAAAATCTCCTCTTGTGCCACGCGCATCTTTGCCGAACAATCGCCGAACACCGTCGGCTCGTGAAACCATCCCTTTAGGTGCGCACCGCTATCCAGCCGCTTCCCGCCGGTCAGCAGCTTCGCTCCTTCGTTCTTCCCGATTTCCACATACGACATCACGGTCTCCAACTGTTGACCGTTGATGCACGGCCCCATCTCCACGCCCGCATCCAAACCATTCCCAACCTTCAACTTCTTCACACGCTCCACCAGTCGCTTGGTAAACTCTCCATACACGCTCTTGTGCACCGCAATCCGGCTCGCTGCCGTGCATCGTTGCCCAGTCGTTCCGAACCCGCCCCACACCGCCCCATCAACCGCCAGGTCCAGATTGGCATCGTCCATCACGATGATGATGTTCTACCCGCCCATCTCGAGCGACACATGCTTGAAGTACGGCGCGCACGCCTGCGCAATAATCCGCCCCACTGCCGTCGACCCCGTAAAACTCATCACCGGCACTTCTTTGTGTTGCGAAAGGGGCGCTCCCGCGTTCGGTCCGTCCCCGCTCACCAGGTTCACCACGCCCTTGGGCAGCCCCGCCTCCACCAGCGTCTGCACCAGATGATATGACGACAACGGCGTATCCTCCGCCGGCTTCAGCACCACCGTATTGCCCGCCACCAGCGCCGGCATCATTTTCCACGATGGAATTGCCATCGGAAAATTCCACGGCGTAATCATTCCGCACACGCCAATCGACTGCCGCGTACTCATGGCGAACTTGTTCGGCAGTTCGGAAGGCGTCGTTTGCCCAAACAGCCGCCGCCCCTCGCCGGCCATGTAGTACGTCATGTCAATCGCTTCTTGCACGTCCCCGCGTGTTTCCGCCAACACTTTGCCCATCTCGCGCGTCATGTCCCGCGAAAACTCTTCTTTGCGCTGCACCAGCAGCTCCGCCGTGCGGTATAAAATCTCCGCCCGCTTCGGCGCCGGCACCAGCCGCCATGATTTGTATGCTTCTTTCGCGGCATCTACCGCCGCGTCCACATCTTCCGCGCTCGAAGACACAAACATCCCCACCAATTCATCGGTATTCGCCGGATTGCGATTCTCGTACGCCTTCCCGCCGCCGGCGTCCACCCATTCTCCATTAATGAAATTCTTGTACACGCGCGGAGCCGCTGCCGTTGCCATAACTCTCCCTCACTCTCTTTCGCTTAACGATTTCTTCCTGGCCGGATACTTCTCGCGACAATCTCTGCAGACATAAAACTGTAGCACCCGCCTCGAAACACCGTCAAACCGCAGCCGGCGTTTCCCTATCGCCGCCACAACGGTTCGCTTTCTCCCCTTGCTCTTCAATCGCTGCTCTTTTCGTAGTCCCCTCGGCTGAAATATTTCTCCAGCCATACATACAAACAAATAAAGAGATACCGGCTTCCCATCTCTTTGATCTTGAGTTTCGGTGTCCCGGTCCGCCGGTTCCTCCATGTGATCGGAACCACTTTCCAGCTGTAGCCTCGTACCACCGCCTTCAGAGGTATTTCAATCGTAAGATTGAAGTGCGGGGACAAAAATGGGCGGCAACCGTCAATTACCGTCCGCCGGTAAGCCTTGAACGCATTTGTTGTGTCGTTCAGCTTGATTCCGAACAGTGCGCGGATGAAAAAATTCGCAAGTCTGTTCAGTCGAAGTTTCACAAAGGGGTAGTCAATGGTTCCGCCGCCCTTCACAAACCGGCTTCCAAACACGCAGTCATACCCTTCATTCAGAACCTTCCAGTAAGTCACCACGTCCCGGCAGTCATCCGACTCGTCTGCCATCATCACTACGGCCGCGTCCCCGCGTGACTCGTCCAATCCGCGAACAATCGCTCTTCCAAATCCGTGCGGACTCACTCCTTTCACTGGCACCAGAGTCGGCACTCGCTCACGAGCATCTTGCAATACTTCCCACGTCCGATCCGTGCTGCCGTCATCCACAACCACAATTTCGTGCGGCACCTTCCTCAAACGCAGTTCCACGAACAGATGCTCTACCGTGGAGCCAATGCATCCCTCCTCATCCCTCGCCGGAATTACCACCGACAATAATGTCAGCGGCTTTCCTCTACCGCTACTCTTGCCCAACTCCTCTTCGTAGCTGTCCATAGGCTCCCGTCGTGGCCGTTCTTTCTCTCGTCCGCTCCCCTCGTCCGCTCTTTGTTCCGCAGCATTCTTTCACACTTTTCTCTTTACATGTGCCGGCCCTTTGCGCCTAATCGTGAACACCCGCGTTCTCTTCGTTGCCGTTCGTGACAATTAAAGTTCGGTCGCGATGCCACACCCTCTCATCCTCGCTCGTTCGCCGCTATCCCGCCGCCCCCTGGTGTATCTTCATCCGCCACGACTCTTCGTCGTCGCTCGAAAGAGCCTGAGTTCGACCTTAGGCTCCTGGCTGCCGCCTCAACCAAAATGGATCTTTCATCAGCGGAAGTTTAAAGCGTCAATGTCTCCAGCAAATCGACCGTAAACGAGGTTGACCTTGAATCACGATCTTTCTCAAACCGTGGCACTTCTCTCCCGTACGCCCTCCGCTCTCGATGCCTTGCTTCGTGGCCTTCCCGACTCCTGGACCTTCTCGACGGAGGGCGAAGACACCTGGACCGCGTTCGACATCATAGGACACCTCATCCACGCCGAACACACCGACTGGATTCCTCGCGCCACCATGATCCTGCAATTTGGTGAAACACAAACCTTCAAGCCTTTCAATCGCCAGGGTCAGGAAGAAAATTCTCGCGGCAAATCATTGCCTCGCTTGCTCGACGAATTCGCAGATGTTCGCTCGAACAGTCTTTCCGAGTTGCGCGCTCTAAATCTTCAGCCGCAAGACCTCCAGCGTCGTGGCCGCCATCCCGCCTTCGGCCCCGTCACTCTCGGCCAGCTCCTCGCGACCTGGGCCGTTCACGATCTAACGCATCTCCACCAGCTGTCCCGCCTCCTGGCCCACCAATACCGCGAAGCCGTCGGCCCCTGGAGTGTCTACCTCGGCGTCCTGCAGTGCGCCGGCCACAGCTCCGCCGCCTAATTGGTCATCGGATCATCGATTCTAGTTGCCGATGGCGGTGGTCGGCCTTCAGTCCGGATCTTTTGAGACATGCCTTTTCCTGCGTTCTTTTGCGTTCACTGCTGGACATCGCTCGCAGTTGACCGCCGCCTTACAAAAAAGGACTACCGTAAGCCATTTAGGTTCTACAGTTTAGGAAGATAGAAGAAGGGCGGTCTCGTTTTTCCGACCGCTTCCGGGTTCACTGCTTCGACTGCAGCTCGACCA
>DASSYL010000103.1:0-6400 GCA_035703315.1 Candidatus Acidiferrum sp.
CATGAGGCGATTCAGTTCGTGCGAGAAGTACGAAGCGGAGATTCAATCACCTGGCTATCGGAACGCGCAGCGGCTCAAGACGCTGGTTTTGCTCATGCGCTACTCGGGAATGCGTATAGGCGATGCTGTGCGGTTGACCAAAGACCGCGTGAACGGTGATCGCCTATTCCTCTACACGCAAAAGACTGGTGTGCCGGTTTACAGCGTGCTACCTAAGTTCGTTGCCGACGCCCTCGACAAGACTCCCGCCGTCAACGAGCAGTATTTCTTCTGGTCTGGCAACGGACAATTGGAGACCGCAGTGAAGGATTGGCAGGGGAGATTGCGCACTCTGTTCGATTTGGCGGGCGTATCAAAGGGCGAAGGCTTCCTGGTCTCGCATCGGTTTCGCGACACGTTCTCAGTGGAGCTTTTGTTAGCTGGTGTGCCGATCGAGCGCGTATCGATTCTACTCGGGCACTCTTCCGTTCGGATTACGGAGAAGCACTACAACCCGTGGGTACGTTCAAGACAGGAGCAACTCGAAGCGGACATACGCAGTGCGTGGAAACACGACCCTATGCAGGAAGGTACAAAACGGGTACAGAAGCAAAACTCGAGGCCTAACTGACAGAAAACAAAGTGTGAAAAATGGCGGAGAGGGTGGGATTCGAACCCACGGTACGGTTTCCCGTACGCTCGCTTTCGAGGCGAGTACTTTCAACCGCTCAGTCACCTCTCCGCGGTCAGTTTCTTAAGATTAGCAGACCATTCCGCACCGCGGCAACGGCGGCGAATCGCGCATTGCGCAGAATAGAATTGCACCGCGACTGGAAATTTCAGCGCCGCGCCGCGAAAAACTTCTGCAACTCCGCAACACTTTCTTCCGCCAGAACGCCGGCTATCGTTTCCACTTGATGATTCAGCTTGGGATGCGATAGCACCGCAAAGCACGTACGTACCGCGCCGCCCTTCGGATCATCCGCACCATACACGACGCGCGGCACGCGCGCCTGGATGATTGCCCCGGCGCACATCGCGCATGGTTCCAGCGTCACATAAAGCGTCGTTCCGCTCAGGCGATAGTTACTGACTGCGCGCGATCCCTCGCGCAGTACAATAATCTCCGCGTGCGCAGTCGGATCGCAGTCGCGAATGGTGCGGTTGCCCGCGCGCGCCAGAACTTTGTCGTCCTGCACCAGTACCGCACCGATCGGAACTTCGCCGGCTTCTGCGGCGAGGCGAGCTTCGTTCATCGCCAATTGCATGAAGTCCTGGTCTGTCATCACGAAAAATCGTTCGCCTTACCCGATATTATGCAGCAAAGGAAGCGCGGAGCGCTTTATCGCTGACTGCTTGCGCGCTTGACTTTACCTAAAGCCGCACCGAAACTAAAACGCGATTCACAGGAACCCGACTGCGCGAGGTTGAGAGCCGCGCGCGGGCGTCTGCTTAGCGACCTGGAAAAACACGAATGGAAATTCGCAGAGACCCCATCACGCAGAGCTGGGTGGTCGTCGGACAACGAGAAACGCCGGAGAGCGATTCCTGTCCGTTCGAACGCCCCGCTATCGATAAGCAACAAGCGATTCTCTCCCTTCCCGGTGAGGGGCCTTGGCAAGTGCGCGTTTTGCCGCATCCCGAACCCCTGTATCGCATTGAAGGTGAGCCGGGCCGCCTGCCGGACGGCATGTATGACCGCATGGGCCCGACCGGTGCGCACGAAGTGGTTGTGGAAACTCCGGACCACAACAAGCGGCTTTCGCAATTGAGCGACGAAGAAATTGATCGTGTGCTCTCGGTCTGGGTCTCGCGCGTGGCGGACCTGAAAAAAGACATTCGCCTGAAGTATGTCAGCGTATTCAAGAATCAAGGCGAACTTGCCGGCGAGGAATGGTCGCACGCGCATTCTGAAATTACCGGCACGATTTTTGTGCCGCGCCGCATCAAGTATGAGCTGCGGGCGGCGCGAGAATGGTTCAAGGAAAAAGAGCGCTGCGTCTTTTGCGACATCGTTCGCCAGGAAGAAAAGAAAGGGAAGCGCATCGTGGACGTACAGGGCGATTACTATGCCCTTTCTCCCTACGCGTCGCGTGTCCCCTATGAAGTCTGGCTTCTGCACCGCCGCCACAATCACTTATTCGAGCAGCCCCGGGCCGGAGCAAACCGCCGGCAGTTAGCAGCCTTGCTGGGCCGTGTCCTGCGGCGCCTGGAAAAAATCTCGCCGGCGTTTCACTTGGTCGTGCACACAGCACCCAGCACCCTCAGCAAGAAAGGTGAACTGGCCGGGTACTGGAAGACGTTGGCCGACGATTTTCACTGGCACATCGAAATTCTTCCCATCGTGGAAAAGCGCAGCAAGTCCTACAGCATCAAGGAAACGTACTTCAATGCGGTTCTCCCCGAGCAGGCGGCCGAACAGTTACGGGCGATCGATCCCAACTCATGGGCCGGAGCGAAAAGAAGCAGCAGCGTGGCGGGATTATCACAACATTTGTCGCGCTCCTGTTTCTGGCGCTGCTGTGCCTTGCGATCTATCTCGCGCGTCATCCTCTGATGCGTTTCGCCGGGCGAGAATTGATCGTCGAAGACACCCTGGAAAAATCTGACGCCATTATCATCTTGAGCGACGACAACTTCTATGCGGACCGGGCCACACGGGCCGCCGAACTATACCGCCAGGAGCTCGCCCCCACGGTAGTTGCCAGCGGCATCCGCCTTCGACCCTACGCCGGCATCGCCGAATTGATGACTCACGATCTCATCGAGCGTGGCGTCCCCAAGGAACACATCGTTCTATTCCCTCAAGACGCGGACAACACCAGGGAAGAGGCCGATGCGCTGAAGATCATGGTTCTGCAAAAAGGTTGGAAGCGCGTCATCCTTGTTACGTCGAACTACCATACTCGCCGCGCGCGCCTGATTTTTCGCAAGGTTTTTCCGTCAGACATCAAGGTGCAGATGGCCAGCGCTCGCGATGCTGACTTCGATCCCGCCAATTGGTATGAACATCGCCGGGCCGCGAAACGGTTCTGGCATGAAGTATTGGGGTTAGTCGTCGCCCATTGGGAATAGCGCGCTGGAATCAACTACGATCCTGACACTACATCGTAGGGCCGCATCATCTCGTTGTCCTCGTGTTCCAGGATGTGGCAGTGCCACACATAGCGCCCGGGATAGCCCTCAAACTTTGCTATGATGCGCGTCGCCATTCCCGGATGGGCTTGTACTGTATCTTTCCAACCGGCTTCATTTGCAGCGGGCAGTACCGCTGCGCCGGTGTAAACGATCTTCCCTCCCTTATAGTAGTACTCCGGCTCGAAAGGCCGGCGGTCCAAGATTTGAAACCGCACCATGTGCAGGTGAATAGGGTGGGAATCGTCCGTGAAATTCAGCAAATTCCAGGTTTCCACCGAATTAAGCGCAGCAGTTTCCGTCACCGGCATATCCCAGTGCGCATTGTTCAACAGCATCATCATCGGGTTTGATGCCAGGTCGTCTTTTTCGCCGAGGGTAAGGATTCTCGTCTTTACGGCTTCGCTTTCGGCAATGCGCGCGACAGGCCGCAATTTTGTCGGCACGACGCTGCCATCTTTCACGGGACCATTCGATACGCGAAACTGCATCACGACCAGCGGGTCGTTGGTCATTACGATTTTTTCGCCGGAGTGGCGCGAGAAGTCAACAATCAAGTCCAAGCGCTCGCCCGGTGCGATCAGCAGGCTCTTCAGTTCAACCGCGTTGGGCAGCAAACCGAGATCCGTGCCGATCTGCTGAAATTCCTGGCCGCTAGAGAGCGCCAAACGAAAAAATCTTGCGTTTGCGGCATTCAAGAGTCGAAAGCGATATTTCCTAGGTTCGACTTCGAGGTAGGGAAACAGCTTTCCATTCACCAGAAGCGCCTCTCCGAAAACTTCCGACACCCAAGGAGAAGCTGGATCTGGCGAAACCGGATACGAAAGTTGTCCCGCCGAATCGAGAGCGCGATCGCAAAGAGTCAACGGAATTTCATACCGCCCGTTCGGCAGCCCCAGCGCGTCTTCGATCGAATCGCGAACCAGGAGGGAGCCGAACAGGCCGGCGTAGACATTGAGTCGCGTGATGCCGAGAGCGTGATCGTGATACCAGAGATGCGCTGCTTCCTGTTCATTCGGATAGTGGTAGATCGCCGATTTCCCCGGCACGTACCAATCTTCAGGATAACCATCGCTCTTCGCGGGCGCTTTGGCGCCATGCATGTGCGTGACGACGCGAACCGCAGGCTTGTCACGTTCCGCGCCGTGGACAGTGTGATCAATCGGCAGGAAGTGTTCCGTCGGCAGCTCGTTGGCCCATTCAACCAGGAAGCCTTCTCCGCTTCGAGTTTCGAAGGTCGGCCCCGGCGAAGTCGCGCCAAATCCCCAGCACCGCGTCGCTGGAACATCGCGATGTAGCTTCTGCGTAATCTGGCGCATAGACATGCGATAGAAGGGTATTGCTACATCGGGGCGGCTCGGATCCGGACGCTTTCCCCTGGGTTGCGCCAGCGGAGGAATGGGCAGCGGATCAACAAACTTCGCCAAAGCGTCTAGGTTGAGCGGTGGGCGCTCGATCGTACCGGTGCGCTTTGGCTTTGTCTGCCCCATGGCGAGCCCGGTCGCCGCCATTCCCGAGGCCCACAGAAATTTTCTACGCGAAACCACTCCAGCCGATCGTTTCAAAACTCCTCCAGAATCAGGCGAGCAAGCGGTCAAACGAAGAGGCATGCGACAAAAAGCCGCATGCCTCGACTTCGTAGATCGATTGTCTGATGCTCGCTACTTTAGTTGCGGGCTTTCCCGTTTCCATTTGCCGGCAAGCCAGTACTTGGATCCAGGAACAGCAGATTGTCGTGTCGAGGATGCGCGAAGTCAAACATCTGGTCGATGGAGTTTGCCAGCACATCGAAGGAACCGCCACCGATGCGTTCGCCGCCCAGCCAGTTGTCTTCCACAAAGCGAATGATCGATGTCTGATCGGTCACCGTGTGATCCACGAAGTTTTCCTTGGACCACGGCGACACGACGAGCAGAGGCAGACGGGGACCATACCCGCAGCGGCCTTGTGCATGTGGGTTGAGGCCGGCGTCCGGCCCGGACAGCGCGTTGCTACCATCGCCGCACGATCCGACGCCAGTCAGTGCGTCGGCCGGACTCGTGGACTGATTCACGATTGGGCCCATCTGGTGGTCGTACCATCCGTCCGAGTCGTCATAGGCGATCACGACCGCGGTGTCGTCCCACTGGTGCGACTTTTGCAACGCGTTGATCACGTTGACGACGAACACCTGTTCGTCCAGTGGATCGGAGTAGCCCGCATGGCCATCCTGATAAGCCGGAGCCTTCAGGAAGCTGACCGACGGAAGATTTCCGTTCTTCAACGCGGTGTAGAAGTCGTTCGTGTCGTAGTTGTGATTTGCCGGCCCATCGTGGCCGATTTCCGACGCCGACGCTGGGCGCGTGTGCTTCGGATTTGCGGTCGAGGCGTGGTATTGGAAAAACGCATGGTGCGCTACGTAGTCGGCCGTTGTTCCCGCGACTCCCGTCGAGCTGCGCGCGCAGCCCGTGGTTCCATTGGCATTTTTAATCGTCAAGTCAAAACCACCCATGAAGGAGCCCCAACTCACGCCCGCACTGTTCAGCAGGTCGCCAATATTCTTTCCGGCCATTTGTACTTGATTGCGAGTCGGCGCGGAGCAAATGTCATCGATGGGGTCGGGGTCGCCGATCACAGAGAGCGAGCCATTTCCGCCATCGGTTTCGCTGCCCGTTCCATTGATGATTTGCGTCAATCCGTTGGTCTGGCCGGAAACGAGGTTCAACAACCCCGGCGTGGAAGGCCCAAATATCGTGTTGTAGGAGTTATCGCTCATGGCGAAGTTCTGTGCGTAGTTCCAAAATGCGGTCACAGTGTTCCCGTCGTAATAGCCCATGGTCAGGCCTTTGGTCGTCACAATCTGCGGAGGAGCATTCGGAGGCGCTCCTGCTGTGCCGACATTGAGTGGAAACAGGTCCATCAAACCCATGTGGGCTGCGGCCTGTTCCGGCCCATAGTTGTGGCCCTGGTCCGCCGTGGCGGCTTGTGACCGGCTCAACCGGAACGGATTCGTCGTACCGGTTCCGTTGCCGGAACCGAGTGAGTTTGGATTGGTCGTCAGAAGGCCCGCGGAAAGTCCGTTAACCGTTGGCGTTCCCGGCTTGGCATGGAATTGAGGTTCGCCGGCGGGATTTGAAGCGTGCGGATACGTGCCGAAATAATGATCAAATGAGACATTTTCCTGAAAAACCACAACCAAATGCTTGATAGGCGTTTTGGTCTGACGGTTGTCTTCGTTCTGAGCCAGAGCTGGTGTTGCAGGATACAGCGCCAGAGCAGCAGTCGCGACAAGCGCCATCGCCCGGTG
>DASSYL010000237.1:0-4126 GCA_035703315.1 Candidatus Acidiferrum sp.
GACGGAGCAGACATCCTCTGCTCCGTTTTCATTTTCCGTCTCAATTCCGTAGCGGCGTAAGGTGGCAGATTGAGTGCCTCCGTACTACAGCCTTCTCTCTATTGCCGTGCTCCGCCTCAATCTCTAACTTACGTCGCAACTAGCAAAGCGAATCTGGGTTATACCTGATGCGAGCAACGTTCCGCGCAACTCGGCCCATGCTCATCAAAAAAGGAGATTGATGGAAATGAAGAACTTTCTGAGAGCTGCTTTGCTTTCTTCAATGCTCTTGCTTGGCGCTCACCACGCCGCAGCGCAAGTTGCTATCGGCATCCAGATTGGGCCTCCGCCCCCGCCTCGCCACTATGTCGTACCAGTAAGTCCGGGGCCGGAATACGCCTGGGTCGACGGCTATTGGTATCCTGTAAGCGGTCATTATGTCTGGCATCGTGGCTACTGGACCCGCCCGCCCTATGCTGGCGCGCGCTGGATCGGCCCTCGCCATGAAGGTGGCCGCTTCTATGCCGGCTATTGGGACGGACCGCACGGCCGCTTCGAGCACGACCATCACTGGGATCACGACCACGACCGCGATCACGATCGCTGGCACCACTAAAAACTTATGCTCTAAGCTTCGCATGCCGCGCCGGGCCCAAAAGCCTGGCGCGAGCCATTTGTAATCCCTTCGCCAACTACGCTACGAGAGCGCTGCCGCCGGATCGAGCGCCGCTTTGCTTTTCGCTTTCATCTGCAATCGCCCGAACGCATACCATGCAAACCACAGCAAGCTGCTCCAGAAATAGATTCCCAACTGTAGCGGTATGTGCAGCGCCAGGAGCATCAACAGAGCCCAGTTCAATAGAGCAAAAATTGCTAACGCGATTCGTGTGCTTATTCGAAGTCTCTTTTGCCCGCCCAAAATCGCCAGCGCGGCAAATACCATCGCCGGCATCAGCACAACTTCATCGGTCAGCCAGCCATAGGGCGTGGTCAGGATCGAAACCACCATTACCGTCAAGCCATGGCTCCGCCAATTCCAATTCGTCCGATGTTTCACGCAATACCAGACGCACCAGATCAAGCCAAGCGCCATCGGCACGAACTGCATGCGGAAATATGGCCGAAACAGCAACAGCCGCAGCACTCCGCTCAGCGTCGGAATAAATTCGCCTTCGATCGTCGCGGTGTGCAAGAAATGAAAATAGTGCTGAAACGAGGCGCGATCAAAAATCAACGCCATCCCTGTCGCCGCCACGACTGAGACCGCAAACCCTCGAGCGACGGCAAACCTTTTTCGCAGCAGCACCCAAATCACAAACGCTAGCCAGAAAAGCACCAGCAAATGCGGCTTGGCGAACGGCAACAGCAACGCCGCGCCAGCCAGAAAAGGGCGTTTCTCTTCCCACACCAGAAAAAGCACAATACCGAGAAGCAGCAGCAATCCGATTTGCGCGGCTAGCAGACAGCCCAGCACCGGGGCGAACGTGTAGCCGATCACCACGCACAATGAGCGTGATTCCTGCGTTTTCCCAAACGTTTTCCAAGTCAAACGGACGGATGCAACCAATGCAGCTACCAATGCTGCCGTCCACAAGACCCAGCCCCAGAAGGCGCTCACCAGCCCGAGGGGCAGGAACAGGAAAAGCGACCACGGTGGATTGCGAACTACGACGGGCCGGTCCGCGGCGTAGCCCTGCTGCCATTCCAGTTCCAGAACCTTCTGCGCATCGTAGGGATCGCCCCCGTGAATCAAAAACTGTCCCGCCGCCCAATAGGAAATATAATCTCGCTGCGCTACATTCCTGCGGATGCTGTCGAGGTGGGCAATCACCAGGTAAACCGCCACTACGGTGATCAGCACCGCCATGAACCTCTTGCGCCAACTTTTCCACATTCGAAGGCAATCTCCTGGAGCCAGCGCTTATGACTACGGACCTGCAACGGACCAGGCCGTGAAACTTTCCTGCAATCATAGGTGTGGTTCGTGGGGTTGAGCACCGTGGCGTCGCGCCGAGTGTGTAGAAAGTAATTTTTGAAGAATCGCTACCATTTGACGATGTTCTTCATCCGCGGTTACAGTCCTCTGTTCTTGCCCCAGGAGGATTCTCCATGTTTCGCCCCTTGCCGCTGGCTGCTTTCCTGCTCGCACTGATCACCGCGCCGAGTTTTGCGCAGACTCCCCCGCCTTCTTCCAGTTCGCTGACTCCTGAAGCTCTCCTCAGCCTCCGCCACCTTTCCGATCTCGAATACTCGCCCGACGGTACGCGCGTCGCTTTCGTCGTCACCGAACCGCCCAAAGGCGACCAGCGCCCGCGCCACATTTGGCTCTTCGAACCGGCAACCCGCTCCTTCCGCCAACTCACTTATTCCGAAAAGACAGAGAGTCTCCCCAAATGGTCGCCCGACGGAAAATCCCTGGCCTTCCTTTCCAACCGCGACGCTAATCAGCAAATTTATCTGCTCTCGATGGCCGTCGGAGAATCCGAGCCACTCACCCGGGGCAAGCGCAACGTCAGCCGCTTTGAATGGTCGGACGACGGAAAACAGATCGCCTTCATCGCTCCCGACGCCAAGTCCGAAGCCGAAGAGAAGAAAGAAAAAGACAAGGACGACGCGCGTGTCGAAGATAAAGACGAAAAGCAGCCGCGGCTCTGGCTGCTCGACGTCGCTACAAAATCCGAACGTGCTCTCACTCCGCCCAACTACGCCGTCTCCGAACTCGCCTGGTTCCCCGACCATCAGTCTCTCGCCATTGTTGCGACCGACCATCCCGAATCCGATCGCAACACCGATCGCATCTTCCGAGTGCAGACAGTCTCAGCGACGGACCCCAAAACCTTGCCAGCGCCAAAAGAACTTCTAGCTCCCACGGGACCTTTTAACGGCATCCAGATCGCCCCCTCCGGCAACACCATCAGCTTCATCGGCTCGCGTCAGGACGGCCCCAGCCCACACGACGTTTGGTTGCTTCCCGTCGGCCTGGCTGCTGCAAAAAATCTCACCGCCACGAGCCTCGATCGCGCTGTCTTCGCGCAGCGCTGGAAAAAGGACGGCAGCCTGCTGCTGCTCGCCGCCGACCGCTTCACGCGGAAATTGGTCCGCTACACGCCTTCCGGTGCACGCGAGGACGTCGCTCTCCCCGACACCATGCCTTCTTCCTTTGCGCTCAATAGCCAGGGCGATCTCGCTTTGGTAGGTGAAAATTCAACACAGCCGCAGGAAATTTGGTTTGCTGCTGCCGGTCAGCAACCAACCGAAATTCAAAACTTCAACAAATTCTTTAACGCATCCACCTTGCTCAAACCCGAAATTTACAAGTACAAATCCTTCGACGGCCTGGAAATCGAAGCCGCGCTTCTCAAGCCCGCCAACTACGACGGCAAATCCAAACTGCCTCTCGTGGCTCTGATTCACGGCGGACCTACCGGAGCATGGGAATCCTCCGTCGAAACCTGGGGCCAGCTGCTCGTGGCTCGCGGCTACGCGGTGTTCTATCCCAATATCCGCGGCTCTATCGGATATGGGCAGAAATTTGTCGAAAGCAATCGCGCCGATTGGGGCGGCGCCGATTTTCAGGACGTCATGGCCGGCATCGAAGACTTAATCGCGAAAGGCGTCGCCGATCCTAACCGGCTCGGCATTGGTGGCTGGTCTTACGGCGGTTATATGTCCGAATGGGCCATTACGCAGCAAACCAAATACACCTTCAAAGCCGCTGTCTCCGGGGCCGGCATGGCCAATCTCATCTCGGAGTACGGCACGGAGCAGCATCCTTCCTACGACGAATGGTTCTGGGGTGTTCCTTACGAAAAGCCGGACGGGTTCCTGAACCATTCTCCATTTCTCTTTCTGAAGCACGCTAAAACCCCCACGCTTATTCTGCAGGGTGATGCCGACACCGTGGATCCCCTCGGTCAAAGCCAGGAACTCTACCGCGGCCTCAAACGCTACGGCGTTCCAACCGAACTCGTTGTCTATCCGCGCGAACCGCACGGCCTGCGCGAAGAAAAACACTTGGTCGACCGTCTCAACCGCATCGTCGCCTGGTTTGACAAATATTTGAAGTAACGTTGATGAGATTTCAGGAAGACAATTTTTAGCAGCGATTTTCGGGACCGGGACTAGTCATCCTGAGCCGCGCGCAGTG
>DASSYL010000250.1:0-3556 GCA_035703315.1 Candidatus Acidiferrum sp.
AGATTTCTGTGGCAAGATTGCCGGTTGCGGGGAGTGACCTTTTTGGTCGCGAGGAAGATATCGCCTTCCTGGACGCCGCCTGGGCAAACCGGGAGGTCAATATCGTCACCATCGTTGCCTGGGCGGGTGTTGGGAAGTCTACACTAGTTAACCACTGGTTGAGACGAATGGCGGCCAAACATTATCGCTCTGCACAGCTTGTTTTTGGCTGGTCCTTTTACCGACAGGGAACCAGTGGAGGCACCTCATCCGCCGATGAATTTCTTGACGTTGCTCTCAGTTGGTTTGGTGATCCGGATCCCAGGATCGGAACGGCATGGGAGAAGGGTGAAAGATTGGCAAAGCTGATATCGCATCGTCGGACCTTATTGATTCTGGACGGCTTGGAGCCGCTCCAAAATCCGCCTGGTCCACAAGAAGGACGGCTTCGCGATCCTTCACTCCAGGCGCTTCTGCGCGAACTTGCGGCCTTCAATGTGGGGTTGTGCGTGATTACCACGCGGACGGCGGTGGCTGATATTGCAGATCACGAGCGCAGCTCGGCCCCACGTCGTGATTTGGAGCAACTCTCCAACGACGCCGGTGCGAAGCTGCTCCGAGCCCTGGGCGTCCAGGGAGATGAGGCAGAACTGCGAAGTGCCAGCGACGAATTCAGCGGCCATTGTTTGGCTCTTACGCTTTTAGGTAGTTATTTAACAGACGCTTACGCGGGCGACATCCGGTGCCGCGGGGAAGTCTCTAACCGCCTGGCCCACGACGTGCGCCAGGGCAGCCACGCCCGCAAAGTCATGGCCTCGTACCAAAGCTGGTTTGGGGAGGGGCCCGAACTGTCGGCGCTGCGCCTGTTAGGCCTGTTTGATCGGCCCGCCGACGAGCGGGCGCTAGAGGCCTTGCTTAAATCGCCCGCCATCGCAGGCCTAACCGAGTCGTTGACCGGCTTGAGTCCGAGCGAGTGGCGAATGCTTCTAGGGGGGCTCAGAAGGGCAAGAATGCTGGCTGAGGAAGACGCGCATCATCCTGAGCAGTTGGACGCGCATCCGCTCGTGCGTGAATACTTCGGCGAGCAATTACGCAGTCAACGACCTGCGGCTTGGCAGGAAGCCAATCGGCGGCTCTACCACCACTATCGAGCGCTAGCGCCGGCGCTGCCGGAGACGTTTCGGGCCATGGAGCCGTTGTTCTTAGCGACCACCTGCGCCTGCAATGCCGGGTTATTTCGCGACGCGCTGCATGAGGTTTACCTCCCGCGGATTCAGCGGGGCGATGCCTCCTTCGCCGCTAAGGTTCTCGGAGCCCGAGGGGCCTTGCTCTCGGTCTTAGTTCATTTCTTTGAAGACGGCCGTTGGGGCTCACCCCTGCAAACGGGTCTGGGGGAGCAACGGCTCACGGAAGAAGACCAGCTCTTGGTCCTCATGCAAGCGGCGTTGTACCTGACGGTCACGCGAGGCGTCGCCTCACTAGAGGCACGCCTTTGTTATGAGCGCGCCGAACCCTTGTGCCATGCTTTGAATCGTCCTTTACTTTTGTACGTGGCCCTGATCGGCCAATTTCGCTACTCGCTCAACACGGGCAAGCTCGCGGCCACCCTGCAACTGGCCCAACAGGTTTACGCAACCGTGCAGGAGCAGAGCAACGCCGCCCTGAAGGTAGGAGGCTACCGCGCTTTGGCCCTCACCCTCTGCTTTATGGGCGAGTTTGAGTCCGCGCGCTGCTACGCGCGGCGCGGCATTCGGCTCTGGCGGTCGAGAAGCGCGCCGTCTCCGGTCGAAGAGGCTGACGCGCCCATCGTCACTTGTCTGTGCGTTGAGGGGCTCATCAAGTGGCATTTCGGGGAGGGCGTCGCTTGCCGAGCGGATATTGCCGAAGCGATGTCGGTGGCTAAGGAGCAGAATGACACGCACGGCTTAGTCCTGGCGCTGTTTTTTGCCGCGGCGCTTGGTCGCTTAGAGCGTAAGACTGCCGAAGTGGAACACTTGGCCACTGAGTTGATAGAGTTGGCCACGCGGCAGCATTTTGCGTTTTGGCTGGCTATAGGAACCGCGTTCCGCGGTTGGGCACGGAGCGCTTCGGGTGAGGCCGTGGAAGGCCCTCGCATGGATCGAGGACGGAATACGGGCCATCCGGGCAACTGGTGGGACGCGGAGTGTGCCGTATTGGCTCGCCGTAAAGGCCGAAGCGCTGCACTTAGCGGCTCGTACCCCCGAAGCGCTTGAGACGATCCAGCAGGCAGAAGCACTGGCCGAAAGCTGTGACGAGGGCTGGTGGCGTGCCGAACTGCAGCGGCTCCGCGGAGTGTTTCTGGCGAGCTTAGGTGCCGAGGAGGCCCAAGTTGAGGCTGCTTTCCGCGAAGCCATCGCCACGGCCCAGCAACAGAAGTCGATCTCCCTAGAGAAGCGCGCAGAAACAACGTACGCGGAATACCGCCGCCAAAAAGCAAGTGGGTCAGGACGACGTGGATTTCGGCTACCTCTTTGCTAACATACCTTCGGCACTGACACAAAACAGTACCGCTCCCGTCACGGTGACAGCGGTTGACCTGTCTCGAAAGATCCTCCCCCCCCGTCACCCGTGGGTCTCGTACCCTTTGCAGTGGGGAAATTCTCTGCCCGCCAACAACCTTGCCTAGTAGAGCCTTGCCTACTCTCCGCTGGTGAGGTCCTTTACGCCCCCACAGTTTACTGTCGCATCGGAAACCCCAGGCCTGAATGGAAGCAAAGGAGACCCTGAAGTTCCTGCCTGGAGCTTGGAAGTGGCAGAATGTCATCACCTCGATAAACTGATCGACGGCCGTTTGTGTCCTGCGAGTGGTGGGAAGCGGGACTAGCTGCCAGATTTGGGTATCGCGCAAATTCAAGAACGCTTTGACACATCCGTTTTCATCCGTTGAGAACGGCCCAGAATCCCCTTCCTTCCTGGTCCTTCAGTTTTCAACGCGCTTCGGCAACGGGTGACGCACAGTCTGGGAAACCGGTATTCGCAAATGCCCGAGGTCGCCGACCGGCATCGATTTGGATAAGGCGTTTACTTACTATGAACATTTTCATTATCGGAGCTGGATTCACGAGAGCGGTGATCCCAACCTCTCCGCTCAACAGTGATCTCATTGACACACTTGCAAGTCGAAAGCCCAATGATTCAGCGGCTACCTTGCTGCGCGATCAATACAAGACAGATGATATTGAGATCGCGCTCACAAGACTTGACTGTGACATAGCTCAACGCGCTGCCGGATCTGGGGAGAAGATCCTCCTTCGACAGCGTGTTGAAGCAGAACTCGGCGATTACTTCAGTTCATTCAGCGCCTCTAAAGTGGCGCAGCCCATTTGGCTTCTTCAGTTCGTCGATGACGCCTTTTCGTCCGGAGATGTTGTAATTAGTCTGAATTACGACTGTGTGTTGGAAGGCTTGCTTGATTACCGATATAAGTGGTCGCCCCGCGACGGTTATGGATCTTATTTCAACCATCCTCTCGTGTCGAAGAATGATTTTGCTTCAAGTCCGGTCACGGTGTTAAAGATTCATGGTTCGGCGAGCTTCACGAATACGCCGATTCAAG
>DASSYL010000284.1:0-3268 GCA_035703315.1 Candidatus Acidiferrum sp.
ACCTTCAATTAGATTGCACGCAGCCACGGGTTTTGCCTGCGTCAGCGCAATGCTCTCAGGACGGACCACGACGACCACTTTGCTGCCAACGGCCAGGCCCTCAAGAACGTTGCAGGAGATCTCGCCTTCATCGGTGCGGACGGAACCGGCGCCGCCCCCATCGACTTTGGTCACCACGCCGGGCAACTGATTCGTCGAACCGATGAAGTTGGCGACAAACTGGCTCTTCGGCTGGAGATAAACGTCGCGCGGGCCGCCCTCTTGAATGATGACGCCGGAATTCATAACGGCGATAACGTTGGACATCGACAGCGCTTCGATTTGATCGTGGGTCACGTAGAGCGTCGTGATCCGTAGTCGCCGCTGCAGCTCGCGCAGCTCAAAGCGCATGCGCTCGCGCAATTTCGCGTCCAAGTTGCTCAGGGGCTCGTCGAGCAGCAGCACCTGCGGTTCGCGCACCAACGCGCGCGCCAAAGCAAGCCGCTGCTGTTGGCCGCCGGACAACTGCGTAGCCATACGTGCTTCGTAGCCGCCCAACTCTACCTGCGCGAGGGCGTTGCCAACTTTTTTCTTGATATCACCACTGGAAAAGCGCTGCTTCCCGACGCGCAATGGAAATGCAACATTTTCGAAGACTGTTAAATGCGGCCAGATGGCGTAGCTTTGAAAGACCATGCCGATGGGCCGCCGATAGGCCGGCACGAAGGTGCCGTCGTTGGCTGAATAAACTTTGTCGCCAGCAACAAGAATCTCGCCACCGTTGGCTTTTTCCAAACCGGCGATGCAGCGCAAGGTTGTCGTCTTACCGCAGCCAGAAGGACCGAGAAGCGTATAAAACCGCCCTTCTTCAACGGTGAAAGAAATATCATTAACGGCTTTCACGCCTGCATTATCGCCGTCGGCGTAAATTTTTGTCAGCGACTTAACTTCGATCACGCGAATTCCCTGCTAGGACTGGAGTGATGGAGTATTGGATCAATGGTTCCAAACCCAACATTCCATCATTCCACTACTCCATTACCCCAATCTGAGCTATGTTTGTATCCCCACCCGCCCCGTGAGCTTATAAAAGATCGCGACGATCGTCAGCAGAGTTACGATCATCAGGACTCCGATGGCGGCAACCACGGTCACTTGTCCCTGCTCGAACATGGTGAAAAGCAAAATGGACAACACTCGGCTTTCGCCCGTGGCGAGCAACACCGAGGTCGAAAATTCCCTAAATGATACGATGCAGATATAAATCCAACCCGCTACCAGTCCCGGCCGCAAGAGCGGCAAGGTCACGCGCTTGAAGGTTTCCCACCATGAAGCGCCCGAAGCGGAGGCCGCCTCTTCCAGCTCGCTGTGAATCTGTAATATCGACCCCGATGCCGCCCGCATACCGTAAGGGATAAAGCGGGTCACGTAGGCGATCAGCAATACCCAGATCGTGCCGTAGATCGGCAGCGGAAAGGCGACATAGAGCAGGATCAAGGACATGCCCATGACGATGCCGGGAATCGTAATCGGCACAAAGGCGAGAAAGTCGAGAATCCAAGAGCCCGGCAGCCTGCTTTTATAAACGATCCAGGCGACCAGGGAGGTCAACATCATAGCCGCCGTCGCGGTCATCGTCGCGAGAATGATGCTGTTTTTCATGGCCTCCCAAAACGGCCGGAAGCCATTTAAGTAGCGGTAGTTGTCAAGGCTCAATTTGTTCAACGCGTCCCAGCTCGGCGCAGCAAAAAATGGCAGGAAGGAAGCCCAAAACAACACTAGAAACGGCAGAAGAACCACGAACAGGAAATAAACGCTCAAGAAGCTGAAACCGACCCAGCGCCAGGGCCCGAGATCGAACTGGCGCGGCCGAAACGCCTTGCCAGTGACGGTTTGAAATTTCTTCCCTTCTTTGGTCGCGCGCGTATACATCCAGACGCCAATGGCGCTCAAGAGCAACAGGCCGACCGCCAGCGCGCCCCCTCGCCCGTAATCGGGAGGATACTCATTGAAAGCGAGATAAATTTCGCTCGTGTAAACATAAATGCGCGAAGGGATGCCGATCAGCGCCGGCGTCTCGAAGGATTCCAGGGTGCGCACAAACAAAATTAACAGCACCGAGGCCACCGTGGGCATTAGCAAACGGAACGTCACCCGTCGGAAGGTTTTCCAGGTATTGGCGCCGGACATCATCGCGGACTCTTCCAGCGACGGGTCCATGGATTTGAATGCCGCGACCATCAGGAGAAACGCCAAAGGAACCTGCCCTACGGAATGCACCCAGATCATGCCGGGCAGTGAGAATACATTGAACGGCGGTGACTTGAGACCGAACAGATTCATCAACCAGACGTTGAGATAACCGAATTTGGGGCTCAAGAGAAAAATCCAAGCGATGGATTCCAACACGCCGGGAAGAATCAGCGGCACCACCGCCAAGGGAACGAATATGCCGCGGAACGGCGTGTTGGTTCGCTCCGTGAGCCATGCGAGGATGGTGCCTAGAACAAACGTAAGCGCGGCCGAGCCCGAAGCAAAAATCAGCGAATTCACGAAAGTCGAATAGGTGTACTCACTCGCGTAGGCTGCTTGATAGTTCTTGAGCGTGTAGGCGAATTCCCGCGGCGCGACTTCCGCCTGAAAGCTGCCGACAAGAAGCATCAACAGCGGCAGCACCGCAAGATAAATCAGGATGCCAGCGCCCATTAACGGTACCAGCAGCGCTGGATCCCGGAATGACGGCAGAGTAGTTACCCTGGCGCTGGGAGAAATAGTCGCTGTAGCCATGTCAGTCTCGCATCACAAGCTGTCGAGGCGTTATCCTGAAACCAACTCTCCGAATAAATTCATACTCCAAAAGCGTGTAACGTTGATATCAATTCAGCCATTTGAGTCAAGCCGCGCAAGTCGCCTCAGCGAAGCTTGAAAATCTCTTTCCAGATCTTCTCGTACTTGCGCCATTCTTTAATTTCTTCTGTCCCGATCGGATAAAGCACCGCCGGGCGAATTTTTTCCACCGGCTCTACTTTCGGATGCGGCGGTAAACGCCCTCCGGCCGCATAAGCCTTCTGCCCTTCTTCGCTGGCGGACCAGCGGTAAAACAGCTTGGCCGCGTTGGGATGCGGCGCGTCTTTAGCCAATGCATTGGCAGTGATCGTGGCGATGCCTTCGGTAAGCATATATCCGAGCGGCGCGCCCTTCTTGATGCGCAGCGGGTAGTGGTGCGCGTAACAAGTGATGCACGCGGCGGCTTGGCCGGCGACCAGGAACTCGGCGAGCTCGGAATGCC
>DASSYL010000212.1:0-3715 GCA_035703315.1 Candidatus Acidiferrum sp.
GGAACAGGCCTTCGCGGAATGGGAAAAGTCGCTGGCTGAATGGAAGCGCGTGCTGCCCGCGGACCTCGAACCCGAAAAAGTCGCGGAAGTCGAGAAGAAGGTAAGCCAATCCCGGCACCGCGTCGCGCAAAAAGCGTCCCCTGAAGCCGAAAAGCCCTGACTAGACTATGCCGGAAGTCCGCGTCCCAGCCTTCGCGAAAATTAACCTGCGCCTGGAAGTCCTCGGCAAACGTCCTGACGGTTTTCATGAGCTCCGCACTGTTTTTCAGACCATTTCGCTGAGAGACGAACTTCGCCTTAAAAAAACGCGCGAGCCGGGAATCGAACTTCGCGTCCACGGCAACGATTCGTTGTCGAGCGAGCCGATAGAAAAAAATCTGGTCTACCGCGCGGTGGACTCTGTCCGGCGCGAGCTCGGTGTCACGCTTGGTGTGGCCATTGAGCTTCAGAAAGCGATTCCTGCAGGTCGTGGCCTCGGCGGCGGCTCGAGCGACGCGGCCGCAGCCCTCCTTGGCTACTTGCGGCTGTTCAAAAAACAGCTGCCTCGCGAACGCCTTTTTGCCATCGCCGCGGGCCTCGGCGCCGACGTTCCCTTCTTTCTCGAAGGCGGCCGCGCGCTTGGCATCGGCAAAGGCGACGAAATCTATCCCCTCCCGGATATTTCCAAGCGCCGCTTGCTGGTCGTTTCACCCAAGTCCGTTCATGTCCCTACGCCCGACGCTTACCGCTGGCTCAACGCCCCGCAATTGACAAACTCTGCCGGAAACCCTAAACTTTATGGGTTCTGTGCTCTTGCTTGGAGCCTGCAGGGCGGCCCGCTTTTTAACGATTTCGAAGAAGCGGTCTTCCAGCAGCACCCTCGTCTGGCTGATATCAAGCGGGAATTGCTTCAAAACGGAGCTTCAGAAGCCTTGCTGGCGGGTAGCGGTTCGGCGGTGTTTGGAGTTTTCCCGAGCCCAGCTAAGGCGCGCCGAGCCGCTGTTGGGTTTCCGCTCGATCAGACTTTTGTTTGCGAGACCGTTTCGCGCGATTCCTATCGCCGTCTGATCCCGGGTTTCAGGGTTTAAGGGTTGTCTTAGCAACCTTTAGAAAAAGAAGTTGTCCTTCGACACCCTGAGATGGAGAGTCGCACCGTTATCGGCGCGTCTCGCGATTAATCCTCAGCGTCTTCTAGCCAAACAGTTTCAGGATTTCAACTTGCAGAATTTGCAGGGTGGAGATCGCTTCGTGAACGACGAGCGTTTCAAAATCTTTACGGGGACAGCGAATCCGGTGCTGGCCGAGGCCATCTGCGAGAACCTGGATGTTCCGCTCGGCAAGGCCATGCTGGGCCGCTTCAGCGATGGCGAAATCTATTTTCAAATTTTGGAAAACGTGCGCGGCGCAGACGTGTTTGTCGTTCAGCCCTGCCACTATCCGGTGGACAACCACCTGCTCGAACTCTTGCTGATGATCGACGCGTTCAAGCGTGCTTCCGCATGGCGTATCACCGCCGTGCTGCCGTATTACTGTTATGCGCGCCAGGATCGCAAAGACAAACCGCGCGTTCCAATCTCCGCGAAGCTCGTGGCGGACTTGCTGGAAACCGCGGGCGCCAGCAGAGCATTGACGCTTGACCTGCACGCCCCGCAGATTCAAGGTTATTTCGACGTACCGGTGGACCATCTCTACGCCTCGCCGGTGCTTGTCGAATATTTCAAGCAGTTGAATTTGCAGGATCTGACCGTGGTTTCTCCCGACGCTGGCGGCGTGGAACGCGCCCGCTTCTTCGCCAAACGGCTCGACGCGCCTCTCGCTATCGTGGATAAGCGCCGGGTCGACGTGGACGTCAGCGAGGTCATGCATCTTATCGATGACGTCAAAGGCCGCAGTACGCTGATCGTGGACGACATCATTGACACCGCGGGCACGCTGGTGAAAACAGCCGAAGCGTTGGTCAAGGAAGGCGCCACGCAGGTTTATGCCGCCTGCACACATGCTGTGCTCTCCGGGCCGGCCGTGGAGCGTATCGCGCAGTCGCGCATCACGGAAGTCGTGGCCACCGACTCAGTTCCGCTCAGCGAAGCGGGCCGTGCGTTGAAAAAGATCCGTGTGCTCAGCGTCGCTGACTTGCTGGCTCGCGGCATTCGCTCCATTCACGAGGAAACTTCGATCAGCGAACTGTTTATATGAATTTTGGGTGGTAACGAATTGTTTGAAAAGGAAAGAAGGCAATGGCAGACAAGATCGTAGTCGAAGCAGCTCCCCGCGATTCTCGCGGCAAAAATGAAGCTCGCCGCTTGCGCGTCACCGGCAAGGTTCCTGCCGTACTCTATGGCGACAAAGGCGATGCGCTCGCGCTCAGCGTCAATACCAAGCAGGTCAGCCAGATTCTCCGCTCCGCCACCGGCCACAATACGCTGTTCCAGGTAGCCATTGCCGGCAAGGAGCAGCCCGCCATCGTGAAGGACTGGCAGGTCGATCCCGTGACCGGCAATTTGCTCCACGTGGACCTTCTCCGCGTCGCCATGGACGTTCGCATGCGCGTCAATGTCCCCGTGCACACCTTCGGCGAAGCCGCGGGCGTCAAGGTCCAAGGCGGCATCTTCGAAACTGTCACGCGCGAAGTCGAAATCGAATGCTTGCCCGGAGAAATTCCCACCGAGTTTCGCCTCGACATCAGCCATCTGATGATCGGTATGCACCTTCGCGCCGGTGAAATCCAGATTGATCCCAGCAAGATGAAGCTCCTCACGGATCCAGAGCGTGTCATTGCTCACGTCGTGGCCCTCAAGGCGGAAGAAGAGAAGCCCGTTGAAGTCGCGGCAGAAGGCGCAGTGCCGGCCGAGCCCGAAGTCATCAAGAAGGGCAAGAAGGAAGTGGAAGGCGAAGAAGGCGCCGAGGCCCCTGCCGAGAAGCAGGAGAAAAAGAAGTAGGTATTTGTTCTTCTCGGAGTTTTTTCGGTTTGGTTGTGTTCTAGCTGAGCGAGGCATATGCGGCTCATTGTCGGCCTTGGCAATCCTGGCCCGGAATACCAATGGACGCCGCACAACCTCGGGTTTCTCGCCGTGGATGAATTGGCCAATCGGGCTGCCATCCGCGTCGAGCGCCCGGAAGCGAAGGCTCTCGTAGGTTTAGGCAAAGTAGGCGGGGAAGAAGTCATCCTGGCCAAGCCGCAAACTTACATGAACCTGAGCGGCATCTCGGTACGGGAGCTGCTCGCGAAGTACGAGTTGGGCTCGGAAAGTTTGCTCGCGATGTGGGACGAAGCGCAGTTGCCCTGGGGGGCGATTCGTATCCACGCCGAGGGCAGCGCCGGCAGCCACAACGGCGCCAAGTCGCTCATCAGTTCGCTGGGCACTATGGCGTTCGTCAGGCTCCGACTCGGTTGCGGCCCAGATCATCCGCTTTCGAGCCGCAAAGAATACGTCTTGCGGCCGATGAAAAAAACGGAGCTAGAAGTCGCCGCGGAAATGATCGGCGACGCAGGCGATGCCGTGGAGCTTCTCCTGACCAAGGGGATCGAAGCGGCGATGACGAAGTACAACCGGCGGGAGCGCCACGACGGGGACGAACTGGGCGTTACGTAGTTTGTCGCGGGGAACGGGTTTTGTTTTTATGTAGCGGCGGCTTTATGCCGCCGTGCGGAAGAAACGAGGAAACATGGAAGATCGTCTGTACGACCTGATTTTCATCATCCGTCCGGCAACGCCGGAGGACGAAATCAAGAAAGTCG
>DASSYL010000215.1:0-4544 GCA_035703315.1 Candidatus Acidiferrum sp.
CCGAATGGGCATCCAACTCACGGGTAACGACCTCACCTTCGATCAACTCCACCGCATCGTCATTGACAACGAACCGGTCTCTCTTTCCCCCATCGCCGCCGAGCGCATGAACGCTTCCCGCGCAGTCGTGGACCGGCTCGTCACCTCCGGCAAAACCGCTTACGGCATCAACACCGGCTTCGGCAAACTTGCCAGTGTCCGCATCTCCTCCGAACAAGTCCGCCAGCTTCAAGTCAACCTTGTCCGCTCGCATGCCTGTGGCGTAGGCGAACCACTCGCCAAGTCCGAAACCCGCGCCATGATGCTTCTCCGCGCCAACGCCCTCGCGAAAGGCCTCAGCGGCGTCCGCCCCAGCACCGTCGAAACTCTGTGCGCCATGCTCAACGCCGGCGTTCATCCCGTCATTCCTTCGCAAGGCTCCGTTGGAGCGTCAGGTGATCTCGCACCGCTTGCTCATCTCGCTTGCGTCGTCATCGGCGAAGGCTCCGCAGAACTCCGCGGCGAAGTTCTCTCCGGCGCTGAAGCCTTGCGCCGCGCAAAAATCCCTTCCGTCACGCTCGAAGCCAAGGAAGGCCTCTCGCTCCTCAACGGCACGCAAGGCATGCTCGCTCTGCTCAGTCTGGCGTTAAGTGAAGCTGATGTGCTCGCTGATACTGCCGACGTCGCCGCCGCGCTCTCTCTCGACGCACTCCGGGGCAGTCCCGGCGCATTCGATTCGCGCATCATGCACGCGCGTCCCTACTCCGGCGCCGGCCGCACGGCGCGCAATCTCGCTCATCTCAACGAAGGCAGCGAAATCCGCGAATCGCATCGCTCCGCAGAAAAAGACACGCGCGTACAGGACGCTTACAGCCTGCGCTGCACTCCACAAGTCCATGGCGCTGTGCGCGATTCGCTTTCGCAAGCCCGCGAACTCGCGCAAGTCGAGCTCAACAGCGCCACCGACAATCCCCTAGTTTTTGTAAAAGAAAACGGCGAAGGCGACATCATCAGCGGAGGAAATTTTCACGGCCAGCCGCTCGCTATGGCAGCCGATCAGGTCGCTATCGCCATCGCCACTCTTGGCGGCATCGCCGAACGCCGCATCGAGCAGATGACCAACCCGCTCACCAGTATGCTCCCCGCGTTTCTCACTCCCGAACCCGGCCTCAACTCCGGCTTCATGATCGCCCAAGTCACCGCCGCTGCTCTTGCCAGCGAAACCAAAACTCTCGCCGCCCCTCACTCCGTCGATTCCATCTCCACCAGCGGAAATCAGGAAGACTACGTCTCCATGGGCATGAGCGGCGCCCGCCGTCTCGCGCGCATGTTGCAAAATCTCCAGCACATCCTCGCCATCGAACTCCTCTGCGCTTGCCAGGGCATCGACCTCCTCGCCCCGCTGAAAACCGGCGTGCTCGCCACAGAAGCCTACGCCATCGTCCGCGCCAAATCAGCAAAGGTCAGTGAAGACCGCCCCCTCGCGCCAGACATTGATGACGTCTCCACGCAAATCGCCTCCGCCCTCTTCGCCCGACTCCTCCATTAACTCCGTCCGCTACCGCCCGCGAGCAGCCTTGGCGATCGCCGCCTCTGCCAGCGGCGCCATAATCTTGTACCCCGCATCGTTCGGATGCAGCCCATCCTCCGCCAGCTCAGCCTTCAGCAATCCCTTCTCATCCACCACTGCCAGAAAGTAATCCAGATACACGATCTCATTTTTCGCGCAGTAGTCCTTCAGCCACCGATTCACTTCCACAACCCTCGCCCCCGGCCGTTGCGCGAAAAAATCCTGCGACTTCGGCGTGTAGTTATGCACCGGCAGAATCGAGGACATAACCACCGCGATGCCGTGCGCCTTGGCCAGCTCCGCCATTGTTGCCAGGTTCGCCTCGATGTCCTCGTTGCGCATCGGCCCCGTGTTCCCTGCAATGTCGTTCGTCCCGGCCAGAATCACGACCACTTTCGGCTTCAACTCGATCACATCCTGGCGAAACCGCACCAGCATTTGCGGCGTCGTCTGCCCGCCAATCCCGCGGTTCACATACCGCTTCCCCGGAAAATATTGGTCCAACTTCCAGATGTCCGTAATCGAATCGCCAAAAAACACCACGCGGTCTTTCACCGCCGCCGCGCTTCGCAACTCCGCATCCGCAGCCCGATACCGCGCCAACTGCCCGTAGTCATCTGTGAACATTGCGATCCGCGATGCCCGGTACTGATCGAGCCCCGCAAATCCGGTTGACGGAATCCCCGGCGTTGCCACGGTCTTCTGCTCCGCCACTTGTGGGGATTGCTGCGCTCCGCACGGCATCACCAGCCAGCCAATCAAAAAGAAGCTCAACATCACTCGCTGCGTCCACGAAAATCCAGTTGTCTTCATATCTCCCCTCGGCGCCACAGCATACCCCACGCACTCCGCGAATCGAAATGCTCTTCCATCTTTCTCTCGGCGTGCCCTGTGAAATCGTCTACTTCGACCGAACCAGCGCGTAGTCCCTTCTTTACTTCCTTTTTTTCACAAACTTTGAACTTTTCACTTTGAACCGTAAACTTCTTGCACTCCCGTGAGCGCACGCTTCCAACCTTACGTTGCCGAAGTCCGCCCCACGCTCCGTCTCGCCCTCCCGCTCGTCCTCGCCGAGCTCGGCTGGATGAGCATGGCCATCGTCGACACCATGATGGTCGGCCGCCTCCCCGACTCCGCCGTGGCCATGGGCGCCGTCAGCCTCGGCTCCGCTGTCTTCATGGTCCTCGCGCTTTTTGGTGAAGGCCTGCTCCTCGGCCTCGATACTCTGGTCTCGCAAGCCTTCGGCGCCGGCCGGCGCGAAGACTGCCACCGCTCGCTCATCAACGGCGTCTATCTCAGCATCGCGCTTACGCCGTTCCTCGCCTTTCCGGTCTGGCTCCTCCCGCGCCTTTTGCACTCTTGGGGAGTCGACCCTAACGTCGCGTCGCAAACCATTCCCTACACCAAGGCCCTAGCCTACGGCCTGTTCCCCCTGCTGCTCTACTTTGCCGTGCGCCGCTGCCTTCAGGCGATGAACATGGTCCGCCCGGTGGCCTTCGCGCTCATCACCGCCAACATCGTCAACGCCGTGTTCAACTGGCTGCTCATCTACGGCAAGCTCGGCTTTCCCGCCATGGGCACGGTTGGCTCCGGCTGGTCCACCGCCATTGCCCGCGTCTACATGGCCGCCGTTCTCATCGGCTATCTTTTCTGGTACGACCGCAAGCACCGCACCGCGCTCCTCAAGACTCCCGTGGACATTGATCTCGGCCGCATCAAGCAACTCATCGCGCTCGGCATTCCCGCCGCCATGCAGTTCACCCTCGAAAGCGGAGTCTTCGCCACCGTCACCGCACTCATCGCGCGCCTCGGCCCGGTGCCACTCGCCACGCACCAGATTGCGCTCAACACCGTCGCGTTCACGTACATGGTGCCCCTCGGTATCGCTTCCGCTGCCGCCGTCCGCGTCGGGCAGGCGCTCGGTCGCAAAGACCCGCATGGAGCCACTATCGCCGGCGGCACCGCCATTTTCATTGGCGCTTCCTTCATGACCCTCGCCGGCATCGTCCTCATCGCCGCGCCCCAGTGGATCGCCCGCATCTACACCACCGACGTCAACGTCATCCGGAATGCCGCCGCCCTGCTCGCTGCCGGCGCCGCTTTCCAGCTCTTCGACGGCATTCAATCCGTAGCCACCGGCGCTCTTCGCGGCGCCGGCGACACACGCACGCCCATGCTCTGCCACTTCACCGCGTACTGGATCATCGGCCTCCCACTCGGCGCCTGGCTCTGTTTCCGCCGCAACTGGGGTGCCCTCGGCCTCTGGATCGGCCTCTCCCTCGCCCTGATCTTAATCGGAATCGTTTTGTTGATCGTGTGGCGCAGAACCACTCGCCGTTTTCCAGTTCTATCTGAGTAGGAACGCCATATCGGTCGACATGTCCAATCCGCGCGCGAATCCACCGCTTTTTTGGTAAGCCTCTTTTGCGCAGCTCGCAATGCAAAATGCTAGGCTGCCAGACTTGTTTGTGAGTAGTATTTCGACATGTTCTGCCCCGAATGCAGAGCCGAATACCGCAGTGGATTTGTGCACTGCCCCGATTGTGATACGAATTTGGTGCAGGAACTTTCTGAGTGTAAAAACGCGCCGAAGTTAAAACGGAACTGGCCTTCGCTGTTTCCCACCACTAACAGAATTTACACAGAGGGCCGCGCTACCGTTCGCTGGTGGAAGCTTTACAAACAGGAGACGGGCACTTGGCCCTGGTCTTCCATCGCGGTCCATTCCACGAATTGGGTTGTGATCTTGTTTGGCGCGGGCTTCCTCGTCTGGTGGACTGGAGAACGCCATTTGTCACGATGGCAATTCCTGGGAATCTTTGTGCTGGCAGTGATACCGTACGCCATTCTCGAGAACTGGATCAAAAGAGCGGTGAAGCTAAATCTTTTACGAAAGCGAAAGCGGCTCGAAAAACTGTCAGGGTAAACAAGAGAGGTCCCGCGGGCTAAACACTCTCGTGCACTTCAAGGGCGGGCCCTGAGGCACGTTCTATCG
>DASSYL010000434.1:0-7400 GCA_035703315.1 Candidatus Acidiferrum sp.
AGAATCTCCAGGCGCTCAAGAACACGTTGGATTCGGTTCGCCTGAGCGAGCTTGCGAAACGCATCTATGCGGCACGCCGAATCGTCATTCTCGCTGGCGACCTGGCGGCATTTCTGGCCGACTACCTCGAATATCAACTGACCCTGCTGGGCCTACCCGTTTTTGCCGCCACCTCGGCCGGACGAATCGGCCACTTGACACGGTCGTTGACCAACAGCGACTTGGCCATTGCTATCTCTTTTCGGCGCGGTCTGAAGCAGACTGTCGAAGGCGCCAAACACGCGAAAGAACGCGGCGCTCACCTGGTCGCCGTTACTGATACTTTCCTTTCCCCCCTCGCCAGAACCGCCCACGAAACCTTTCTCGCCGGCATCGAAACTACCTCTTTCGGCGCTTCCTACGTGGCGCCCGTAGCTTTCGTGAACTCCCTCCTGGCCGCCTGCGGCCACATCCGGCCCACGGACACGCTGCAAATGGTCCGCGAAATCTCAGAAGAACAGCGCCACGGCTACCGCTGGTTCCACGAATAGACTTTTTACAACAGCAGTGAAACAAACGTTGCATCCGGTACGTCCAATCGTCATTCGGTCGGCCTGATTCCTGGATAGGCGCGCCGACTCTTTTTTTTTGCAGTTGCGCTCGCTTAGCCCAAAGGACCTTGCATGCGCGTCGATTCCATCAGTTTGCGCAAGTTGCAGATGCGCCTTAAGGCGCCGTTTGAGACCAGCTTCGGTGTCACTCACAACCGACCGGTGTTGCTCGTCGAACTTCAGAGCGATGGCATCACCGGCTGGTCCGAGATTACCGCCACGGAAGGCCCCTTTTTCAACGCTGAATCCGTGGATATCGCGGCGCTGGTCCTGCGCGAATTTCTTGTTCCCCTGGTTCTCGGCAAGTCGTTCACAACGGCGTCACACGCGCGCGATGCCTTCGCTGCAGTTCGCGGACACGAGATGGCCCGCGCTGGACTTGAAAACGCTCTTTGGGATGTCGAAGCCCAACAACGCGGCTTGCCGCTTTGGAAGCTGCTCGGCGGCACACAGCAGGAAATTCCCTGCGGTGTCTCTCTCGGCCTGCAAGCCACTCCCGAAAAGCTTCTGGAGAAGGTGGCCGTCGAACTGGCCGCAGGCTATCAGCGGATCAAGCTAAAGATCAAACCCGGCAAGGACCGCGAATTCATCGCCGCAGTTCGTAAGGCGCACCCGAACATCTTGCTCTCGGTGGATGCTAATTCCGCTTACACGCTTCGTGATCTCGATCATCTCCGTAGCTTTGACGAATTTAATCTGCTTATGATCGAGCAGCCGCTCTGGTGGGACGACATCTACGCTCACTCGAAGTTGCAAAAACAGATTAAAACGAAGCTTTGCCTCGACGAATCCATTCCCCATCTTCGTGATGCGCAAACGGCCGTCGAACTCGGCGCCTGCGGCATCATCAACGTCAAACTCGGCCGTGTCGGTGGTTTTTCGAGCGCCCGCGACATCCAAGCCTACTGCCTCAGCAAAAATATTCCAGTATGGTGCGGCGGCATGCTGGAATGCGGCATCGGCCGCGCTCACAACATCGCCGTCTCGACTCTTTCGGGCTACACCCTGCCCGGCGATATTTCCGCCAGCGCCCGCTACTGGGTCGAGGACGTCATCGAACCTGAGGTGACCGTTACCGCGCAGGGCACAATCCGCGTCCCGCTATCGCCCGGACTCGGCTATCATGTCCGCCACGACCTCATCGAAAGATGGACCGTTGAAAAGCAGACCTTTCGCGCCTCCTAAGGCCGCTTATCCAGGCACTCGTTTTCTAAGCCTACTGCTGGCTCTCGTATCGTTTATCTCTCCGGGCGCATTTTCGCAAGACTCTCCTGCCACCAGTGCGCCCCTGCGCGATCTAATTGGCACGTATAAGGAACAAACAACCGAAAAAAGAGTGCGCGTGCTTGAGAAGGACGGGCGGCTCATCTGCGAATCCGCGGACGGACTTTCACTGGCACTGTTTCATCTTGTGCAATCCGTTCCTGGCGACGTTTTTGAGATCGAGGAAACAAGCGTCCGCCAGAAAATCACGTTCACACGAGATAGCTCGGGAAAGATCATTGGCCTGACTTTCGCCGGAAATCACTTCGTTCGCTTGCCGTCTAAAAGTTTGCCGGTTGCCTCGCCGGGCAATCCAGAGCCGCTTCGCTCTCCGTTACCCTTCCCTGGCTCACCGCCGCGCCTGGCCCAAGATCTCACCAATAGGACGGGCGATTTCACCAATCAAGACGAAACAGACGTCATTGTCTTGTTGGAGCGCTCGGGACATTTATTCCTGCGGGACTCTGGGGGAGCCGAGCATCCCATGAACCCCCTCGCCTTTAGCAAGAAGGGCGACCAAATGTCCTTTACTTATGTCAGCAACGAATCTGACGCCTGGGTGTTGGCGTTCGAGCAGTACAAGTCCGACCCGATTTGGCAAGTGTTTACTCACATCGGTCCGTACCACCGCCTTCCCTATTCAGTTCCGACGGGCAGCCCGAACGTCGTGCGCGTTAAGCCCGCGCGGCCGCTCGCCCAGATCCGCAACGAGGCACTCGCCGCCACGCCTCCCGAAGAAAAGGGACCTTTCCGCAGGTCGGACCTCGTTGAACTAGCCCCTCTCGATCGCGACATCCATCTCGATATCAGGTACGCGACGACGAACGATTTTCTTGGTGTACCGGTCTACACGCAGGCGCGCGCATTCTTGCAGCGACCCGCCGCCGAAGCGCTCCTTAGGGCGCTTCACAGACTACAGCCTCTGGGCTATGGATTGCTCATCCACGATGGCTATCGCCCATGGTACGTCACCAGGATTTTCTGGGACGCAACGCCCGCCGACGGCAAAATCTTTGTTGCCGATCCTGCGCAGGGCTCGCGTCACAATCGCGGATGCGCGGTCGACCTGACACTGTATGACCTGAAAACCGGCCAGCCTGCCGATATGACCGGCCTCTACGACGAGATGTCGCCGCGTTCTTTTCCGGACTATTCCGGCGGCACTTCGCTGCAGCGCTGGCATCGGGATCTGCTCCGCTGGGCCATGGAATCGGAGGGTTTCGCGGTTTTTGAATCCGAGTGGTGGCACTTCGACTATAAGGATTGGCGTGAATACGCCATTGGCAACACCCCGTTCGAGAAGCTCAACATCGAGCACAAATAACTTTTGGAGACAGAGACAGAATGAAAATATCCACTTTGTCATTGCGAGTAGCGCTGCCCCGCGGAATCTGCTTTTTCATTTTTCCGCCAGCTTCCATCCTCCTGTTTCTACTGACCGTAACGTCGCCAACGGCCTGCCAGGCGCAACAGAACACCGCGCTAGCCGCATCCATCCAAAAAATCATGGACCGCCCCGAATTCCGTCGCGCCAATTTTGGCGTCGAATTTTTCGCGCCGGACACAGGTACGGTGATCTACGCGTACAATCCGGAGAAATTATTCATACCTGCTTCCACTACCAAGACGCTCACCGCAGGCGCGCTGCTCGCCAACCTCGGCAAGGACTATCGCTTCCACACCAAAATCTATCGGACCGGAAAAATCGACGGTAAAGGCCGCTTGAAGGGCGATCTGATTCTGGTCGCGTCGGGCGATCCTAACCTTTCCAATCGCATTCAGGCCGATAACACGCTGGCTTTTGTGGACGAAGACCACTCTTACGGCGGGCCTGCGCTGCCGGGCGACCCGCTCACGGTAATCAAGCTGCTCGCGAAGCAAGTGCGCGCAAAAGGGATTCGCCGGATTGACGGCCGAATTTTGATCGACACTTCCCTGTTTCCGGACGGTCCACGCGAAGGCGGCACCGACGTCGTGATGTCTTCAATCATGGTGAACGACAATGTGATCGATGTGGTCGCGAAGCCAGGAGCGAAAGTGGGCGACCCGCTCATCGTCACTACTTCGCCAGAAACCGCCTACGCGCACTTCACGATTCACGCGGTGACTACGGCGGCCGGCACCACGCCCGTCTTTAACGACCCGCAATTTCTCAACAACACCGACGGTTCGGTAGATGTGTCATTGAGCGGTTCCCTTCCGCTTGGTATTGAGCCTCAAACGGTTTCCATCGGGGTCCCCTCACCTACCAGCTTTGCGCAATGGGTGTTGCGGGAATCGCTGGTGGCAGAGGGCATCGAACTCAAGAGCCCCGTGGTCCTCATGCAGCCGGACTTTGCGCCACTCGTTCGCTTCTATACCGACGAGAATCGAGTCGCCGAACACGTTTCGGTTCCGCTCAGTGAAGAAATCAAAGTGACGCTGAAGGTCAGCCAGAATCCCCACGCCGGCATGGGTCCCTATCTCCTTGGCGCGTTGGTAGGCCAGGACACCGCAAACCCGCTGAAAAAGGGTTTTGAGTTGGAGCGCGCGTTCCTCGAGCAAGCGAAACTGGATCTTTCCGGAGCGTCCCAGGGCGATGGAGCAGGAGGCGACTGGGCCGATCTCTTCAGCCCAGATTTTATGTGCCGCTATCTCGCTTACTGGACGACCCGCCCGGACTACGAAATTTTCTTCAAGGCGCTGCCGGTTCTTGGCAAGGACGGCACGCTAGCCAAAATTCAGAAGGAAAATCCAGGCGCCGGCCACGTCTTTGCAAAAACCGGAACCTTCGGCTCCGAAGACAGGCTCAACGCGCGAGGAATGCTCAACGGCAAGGGCCTCGCTGGCTACGTCATTACTAAGTCTGGCCGCAAGCTAGCTTTCGCCGCTTATGTAAATCACGTCGCACTCCCATCCGATCCCGACGCCGCGCAAAATATCGCCGGCCAGGCCTTAGGTGAAATTGCCGCTGCTGCTTACGATAGCGGATTGTAGCGGCCGCCTTTTGAATCGGGTGTCGCTGTTAGCGCCACATCCCTCATTGAATCGGCACTTCTGCGATCGCAGCGCCATCTTTACGTGGATCCGAGGCGCCGTAATTCACTCCAGTAGAGAAATCGCGCAGCACGGCTTGCCCGCCGCCAACGTTCGATGAGAATGTTCCACGCAACACGATCTCGTGGCCCAGCGTTTTCAACTCATCGCGGCTCTTTTGCGAGAAGCGGTTTTCCATCTGTACATCACAGCCCGCAAAGGTGGTTTTGGTGAAGCGCGGGGCTTCCAGCGCCGCCTGAATGTTCATCTTGTAATCGGCGAGGTCGACGATGAATTGCGCGTGCGCCTGCGACTGGTTCCAGCCGCCCATGATCCCAAAGGCAATTCGCGTATCGCCCTTCTGATCGTCTTTTCTTTCCGCAAAGGCTGGAATGATTGTGTGCAAAGGCCGCTTGCGCCCCGCCAGCGCATTGGGCGACTTCGCCTCCAACACAAACAAACCGCCGCGATTATGCAAAACGAAGCCGGTTCCTTCCGCAACGACGTCCGAACCAAACGCCGAATAATTGCTCTGGATCAGCGAAACCATGTTGCCGTCGCGATCGACCACCGAGAGATAGGTCGTGTCATTACCGGCCGGCATCTCTCCGCCGCTCACGTCGCAGTTGGCGCGTTCACCGATCTGCTTGGCACGGTGCGCTGCCCATTCTTTCGACAGCAATTTCTCCACGGGGAGCTTTTGCCCATGCGGATCGCCAATGTATCTCTTCAAATCAGCGTAAGCGAGTTTTTTGGCTTCAATCATCAGGTGCAGGGCCTTCGACGTCCCGAATTCGTAGCCTTTCTGCCCGAGGGGTGCCGTCTCCAGGATGTTTAGCATTTCCAGCGCCGCCAGTCCCTGCCCGTTTGGTGGCAATTCGAACACCGTCCAATCGCGATAGGTAGTGGAAATCGGCTCAATCCACTCCGCCGAATACTGGCTCAAATCTTCAAAGGTCATGGTTCCGTTGTGCGTTTTCTCTGCGGCCAGAATCTTCGCGGCGATTTCGCCCTTGTAGAAGGCGTCGCGCCCGTGCGCAGCAATTTGTTGCAGTGACCATGCCAGATCTTCGTTACGATAAATGTCCCCAGTTTTTGGCGAGCGGTCACCGGGTAAGTACAGCCTGGTTGCCGCTTCGTTCGAACGCAGCGCATCCACTTCGCTCGCCCAGTAGACTGCCGTTATCTCTGGCACGGGAAATCCACTCTTCGCCGTCGCGATGGCCGCGGCCAAGTCTTCTGCCAGTTTCTTGCGGCCGAATCTGTCGGCAAGTTTCTGCCAGCCTTCCACCGCGCCCGGTACAGTGACGCTGTTGATCCCCTTCTGGGGCATTTCCTTTAGCCCTTGCTTCTGGAGGAACTCGATGGTTAGCCCTTTGGGAGCCCAACCGCTGGCGTTCAGCCCGTACAACTTGTTTGCTTTCGCGTCGTAAACAATCGCGAACAAATCGCCGCCGATGCCGTTCATCATCGGTTCCACAACGCCCATCATCGCGTTCGTCGCAATTGCCGCGTCAACAGCGTTCCCACCGTTCTCCAGGATTCGCACACCCGCCTGCGAGGCCAGCGGCGATTCCGACGCGACAATTCCTCCCTTAGAAATCACCATCGAGCGCCCCTGGCTCCGGTCCTGCGCACTTACAGGGCGCGCCGAGAAGGAACAAACTGCGGCCATAAGGGCCATATTGTGCGCTGTGGCCCAAAAAACTTTGCGGGAGACCCTATTCACCTTTTTTACTCCTTCCCGGCAATTCTGAGCTCTTTTGTTCGCCCTCTGCCGGTGGGACACTATACTCACAACTCGCCTCCCCGGGAAACTTTCCATTTCCTGCGGGACTGTTTACACTTCTCTTCGGTCGGCATCTAATCGTTTGAACACGCCGTATCTTTCTAAGAAGTGTCGGAGAGTCCGCTTTGCCTTCCGAAAACGTTAAACCAACTGGTCTTAGTCTTCCGTCCCCCGAAAAGCAAGCCCGTGTGGAACTCGACGCTCGTATCAATGCGCTGCTCGCCGGCCGCAACGCCGATCCCTTTGCGCTTCTGGGCCCGCATGCGGTTTCTAACGGGTGGGCAATCAGATTTTTCCTTCCCTGGGCATCGGAAGCCAGCATCGTTTTCAAGAATCCTGCGCATTCGCCGGCAAAGATCGCAGATGCCGTCAAACTCCGCCCCGAAGGCTTTTTCGAAGCGGTTTGGCCTTCCGATCAGCCAACCGCTCCCGAACCGGGCAGCTACAGAATTCAGGGCCGCACTCATTACGGCGATTCATTTGAAGTTTTCGATCCGTACGCGTTTCCTTTCTTGCTCACCGATTTCGATTTGCATTTGATCGGTGAGGGCCGCCACTACGACACCTACGACAAATTGGGCGCACACCTCCTTACCGTCGCCGGCATCGCCGGCACGCATTTCGCGGTCTGGGCGCCCGGTGCGCGTCGCGTCAGTGTCGTCGGCACGATGAACGGATGGGACGGCCGCGTGCACGTCATGCGTCCACGCGGATCAAGCGGCATTTGGGAACTCTTCCTTCCA
>DASSYL010000508.1:0-8586 GCA_035703315.1 Candidatus Acidiferrum sp.
CCAATCGTGCACACCGTGAAAATCGACTCCCGCTGCGAAAATATCAGAGTTGCGGGCCAAGCCCAGCGCCGTTAGATAGCCGCCGTAGCTGCCGCCCCACAAGCCCACTCGTGCCGCATCTACATCGGGCCGTGCTTGCAAATACTTCCCTGCCGCTACCACGTCCTGGTATTCACTTGCACCACGGCCCGCACGGCCGGGGGCTTCGCGAAAGGACCGACCGTAGCCGATTCCGCTACGATAGTTCACGGACAGCACCACGTAGCCGCGGCTGGCTAAATACTGATTCATGCCGTAAGCGTTCGAGTAGTAGTACATGTAGTGCCAGCCGAGCAGCATCTGCCGCATCGAGCCGCCATGAAAGAAGAGGACGCCAGGACGTTTTTCGCCAGGCTTCATGTCCTTAGGCAAAAAGAGCTGGCCGTGAATATCGAGACCGCCCGGCGACTTGAAGATGACCTGCTGCGGAATGACCAGCTTTTCTGCCGGAAATTGATTTGGCCAAGTTTCAACTGCGAGCGGTCTTGCTGCCGTCTGCGACTCGACAAGGCGCCGCACAAACGGCCGCGCCGTGTGTAACGCATCCGAGGCGAGGAAGGCGATGTACCCGGAACCGGACACAGCGAGCGGGCTCCACTCGATTCCCTGTCCAGCGCTTATTTGTGATGGCGCATCGCCTGATGTGGCCACGCTCCACAAATGCCGCCGATCAATGTCGTTGCAATTCGAGTTGAACAAGACGGTTTTCCCGTCGCCCGTGAACGACCATTGCTCCACCTCGCAACTGCCCGGCGTAAGCGGTTTCGCCGCTCCTCCGTCCGCCGCAATGGAATACAAATGTTGCCAGCCGTCTTGCTCGCTGGCGAAAACAATGCGATTGTCCGCGGCCCAATGAATCACGCCGCCGCCGGTGTCGTCCGCCATGTAGGGGAAAGAGTCCTGCAGTTCCTTGCCGCTGTGCCAAACTTCTTTTGCATTCCAAGCTCCGGTATCGGCTACCCAAATCGCCCAAGCGTGCGGCCGGTCGGGTTCGATAAAGTACCCTTCCGGGGTATCGCGGGGCACTGCTGGCCGCCGGATGAATGCCAACTTCTTGCCGTCTGGGGACCATTCCGGCGTGGAATCGCTGTCCACGGTCGGCGCCACGAATTTCACGTCCTTTGCCGTCACATCATAAATTCCGATGAAGCTGTGGTCGCCGCGATCCGAGGTGAACGCAAGCTTACTTCCGTCCGGAGACCAGCGCTGTTCTCCGTTTGTTCCGCGAACCATCAATTGCACCGGCTTGTCGTGCGAGCCCAGCGCCGCGAGCCACAGTGCGCCATCCTTCACATAAGCGCATAGATTTTTACTGGATACTCGCGGTGCGTGGCCCGCGTCAATCTTTTGCGGTTCACCACCGCTCCATGCAGTCCTGTAAACCCCTTGCTCGACACCAGATGGATTACTCGTGGGATTCGGCGACTGACCGGCCTTGTTCTTTCCTTCCCCGCGCGTAAAAACAATCGTGTTGGCTTCGGCAGAAAACTGCAGGTCCGAAATCTCTTGTCCGTCTTCGTCCATGTACGAGGTCAATCGCCGCGCCTTAAACTCAGGCGCTTCGGCGACGTAAATATTTCGTTTACCTTGTTCGTCAAAAACCCACGCAATTCTGGGTTCGGACTTCGCTGCTGTCAGACCGCTCGGAAACGGCGCGCTCAATAATTGTTCCAGCGTGACGGATTGTTGAGCCTTAGCCGGAGCCAGCATCGCCCAGGCCGAGCAAACTCCACACAGAAGAGCTGCAGCGAACGCAGATCGAACGCGGACGTGTATTTCCATCATGCTCCTTCAGTCCCCCGGCTGCTGTGCCGTGGCTCTTTCGAGGGAAACCTTTGGTTCGTGCAATGGACCCGAGATGGTCAAGAAGCGAACCGCATTATCGGGACGCGCTGTGCGGCCTGTAAGGTGGCTCTCCGCAGTTAGGTCCGTGTCCTGCGAAAAACTGACACTTCCCTTAAGCAAAAATTCTTCGGACGGCGACGCAAGACGCAGCGCATTCAGCTCAAATCCGCCATCGCTGAGGTGAAATGTGGCGGAGCCACCGGGCCAGTGCGAACTCCCCTTCTTCCATTCGCCTTGCGCCATCGTCTCGGCCAGATCCCAGCCTCGCAACTCGATTCGATTGAGCTGTAATTCGCCCTTGCCCGCCAAACTTTTGAGCAGCGCTTCCCGCCCAATCCCTTTAGCCTCGAGCTCGATGCTGCCGCTCGCCGTTCCGCCCAGATGGTCGGCAAGCTGCTCCAACCAAGGCGTCTGTACGAGCGAAACATGTTCAAACGACGCCGACACCTCATACTTCGGACTTGCAGAAAGAGCCGCCACCAGGCGACCTTGCGCCAGTCCGCCTGACCACTGCGCCTGCGCGTTTTCCAGTTTTAGCTTGAGTCCATTCAAACTCACGCGGGCTCGAAAGCTTTTCAAGACAATTTTCTCAACCGCGATTTCAGCGACCTTCAAATCGCCATCGGCGCGGAGTTGCTTTAAAACAGCGCTGGATGGGGACACTTGAGTATTTCCGCCCAGAGCCGCGGGTAGCAGCCGCTGCAACCAGCTTGGCCGCGCGCGCGGGCCGATCCAGCGATCTAGTTCTGCGGCGTCCAATTGGTCGGCCTGAAGTTGAAACGTCCAGTGCGGTACTTGGCTTTCCTCCGAACCGCCGTCGGCTACCGCTTCCAGTTGCTCCACAGTGCCGCTCCAGGTAGCACCGAAAGCCCCGACCTTGCCAAGCGAGAACTTGCGTCGAGCGCCGCGCCAGTCGGCACGCAAATTCTCCAGCTGAATTGCCTGGTTGAGCCCGGCAACTTGCAGCGTCGCGCGCGCCAGATCTGCGTGGCCGTTCCACTCTGCGGGATCGCTTCTATTCCACTCCCAGCGCAAATCTCCGGAAGCCCTCCCGGTCAGGTCCCAACCATGCCGCAAATCATGCCCGAAGGCCGATGTGATGGCCAGCAGAGCTTCCACCTGCGGAGCTTGCCCCTCAATGTGCACGCTACCGCTGCGCTGCTCCAAGTCTTCTTGAATCGAGACACTGATATTGCCCAAGGGGGGATTCGCAACCGAATCTTTCGCAGAGGCCAGTGTCCTTGCGCCCCCGGGAGACCCAACCTTGCGCGCGGGTACGCTAACCGTAAAAGGTTCTACCTGCAACTTGCCCCGTTGTGTGCCGCCCCGAATGGCCCGGACATTCAGCGCCGCCGAAAACCCTGGCAGAATCCACCGCCCACCAGGGCTGGAAAATGCCGCCTCCTCCAACTTTAAAGGCCAGCCACGAAAGATCGCGGTTCCCGTAAAATATTGTGACACTGCAATTTCTTCGGACACGTCGGGCTGAAACGCGCGGCACCAGTTCAGAAAATCCGCCGCCTGGAGCCCCGCGGAATCCAATCGAATCTCCAGCTTCAACCCGGCCGTACTTTTCATCGAGGCCGTTCCACGCAAGTTGGACCGCGGCGTCTCGATGACCACTTCGCGAGCCTCGGTAATCCCCGTCGCAGGATTCCAGCGCCCTTTTAAGCGCAGACCTATGCGAGGATTGTCGGCGCGCTCCGCCAAGTCCCAGCGGTGAATTTCCGTCGCCCTGGTCTGGATTGTGAACGCCCAATCTCCCAACGCGGCGTCCTTGGTTTCCGGCAAGGAACTTTCATCGCTATCAGCGGTCGCTTCGCCGGCAAAAGTTCCTCGCACGCCGAAATCACTGCCCCCGATCAACCGAAACACGTCGGCCAGTGAGGATTTTGCCCAACTCATGCGCAGATGCGCCGGTCGCAGCCGGACCGAAGTACCCGCGACTTCCCCGCTTACGCGTACCGTCCCCGCCAGCTGAAGTGGTATGCCGCTGCGCCACGGTTCGGCTTCCAGATCGAGCCGCCAGCGTCCTGCTGCAGTCTGCTCCACACTTCCTTCCACTTGCTGGAAAGCGAATGAGGTTTTGTCTTCGCCAATTTTGAAATTTACACGGCCGTCGTTGATCTCAATTTTCTGCAAGTGGTGGGTGGGAGGTGCCGCGGTCGCATGAACCACGGAGCCATTGGTTTTGGATTCGGCGCCGGCGCTGGGCAGCCATCGCTCCAGATTCCACTGAGCTTCGCGGTTGCGTACCAGCGTCAAGCTGGGGTGGTCCAATTGCAGCGCTCCCAGCTCGAATCGTCCGCGAAGAATTCCTCCCCAACGGAGGCCGGCGGACAGCCTGTCGGCGCGCAGAAAATATTCGTTGCCAAAGGCTGGATCTTCGCCGACCGAAATCGCATAGGCATCGAGTTGAGGCGACGGAAGCAGGCTGGCCGAAAATTCCCGGACCTCCACCGGACGCCCAAAAGAGCTTTCCAGTTGTCGAGTCAAGAAAGAACGCACGCGCGCTGTTCTCGCTAGCAGGGAAACTCCAAATTGCAGTCCCAGCCCAGCCAGCACTAAGGCCAGAACCGGTTTCCACCATTTGCGTATTCTATTCACTGAAATCGATTCGGAACGGCCAGCGCCGTTCGATGAGGAAAAATTCTCGCAGACTCCGTCAGGAATTGATAGCGGCCCTGCAGCCGATTTAGGGAACGGCGCGAAGCTCAATGCACCGTGCGCAGCATGCGGCTCCAGCGCGTCCGCGCCGGCAAATGCGCAATCGTGTTCAGCACTCCATGCAAGCGCTCCGCAAACGTGGACTCGCCGTAGTCCGCCGACGTCGCATCCACCGACCAGTAAATCAGGAACGGCCGGCCCATAATCGCATCGCGGTCCACAAAGCCCCAATACCGACTGTCTTTGCTGTTATCGCGATTGTCGCCCATTGCAAAATAACGTCCGGGCGGAATTAGCAACTCGCCGCCGCGCACATAGCGTTTGAACTCCGATGCCCATTCGGGCTCAACCTGAGAGCTGTAGAGGAAGTCTCCGGCTGGCGGGAAAGAGTAGTTGATGGGATCGTAATTTGCCGAAGGATCGTGAACTACGTATGCCTCATTAAGGGCCTTCCCGTTGATATACACCTGCTGGTCAACAAGCTTTAGCCGATCGCCTGGCAAGCCAATCACGCGTTTCACGAAATGCGGATGATCAGCGTACGGATACTTGAAAACGACGATGTCACCGCGCTGCAACGGCCGGTAAGGCAGGAACCGCTCATACCAAGCGCCCGTTCCGCCGAAGATGAATTTGTTCACTAGCAGGTGATCGCCGATAAGCAGCGTTGGCTCCATGGAAGCCGACGGAATCTTGAAAGCTTGCACAACGAAGCTGGTACCAAAGAGGGCCAGAATCACCGTTACCAGCAGCGATTCCATGTACTCCGAAAGTGTCGTGCCCTCGCGATGAGTGGTCCGATCTTCAACCGGTGCCTGTGTTTTGGCTTCCGCTTCTGCCACTGTACTTGGTTCTGTCATTCGGCTTTGGTGGTCACATCCGCCTGCTGTTGTAATCGGTGTAAAGCCATGCGCGCCGCTTTCTGCTCCGCTTCCTTCTTGGTATTGCCTTGGCCGCTCGCCAGTAGCTCTCCAAGCGACCACACTTCCACATAAAACGACTTCTGATGATCCGGGCCCGTCTCGCCGGCAAGACGGTACTCCGCGGGAGGCTTGCCCTTTCCTTGTAGGAATTCCTGCAGTGCCGATTTGCGGTCCGACTCCGCAATGCGAACTCCGGCCAGTTCCAGCGCCGACTCAAACAACACCCGGTGAAGCACTTGTCGAGCCGCCCCTAGCCCAGAGTCCAGAAAAATCGCAGCAACCACAGCTTCCAACGCATCCGCGATAATCGCTGCCTTCTCGCGCCCGCCCGTTTTCTCTTCGCCTCGGCCAAGACGCAGGAACTCTCCGATGGCCAGTTTTCGCGCTGCAATTTCGAGTGCTTGTGCGTTTACCAGATACGCCCGGCTCCTCGACAATTGCCCTTCGCTCCACGACGGAAAATTTTCCAGCAGGTATTCGCTAGCTAGCAGATCCAGCACCGCGTCGCCTAGAAATTCCAGCCGCTCGTTGTCCTGAACTTCTGCTGGATCCGTTCCTGCTGACTCTGCCGCCGCGCGCAGCTCAGGTATAGCTGAACTGTGGGTCAATGCCGTCACAAGCAGCCGGGAATCGACGAATCGATAACCCAGTCGTTCTTGTAGTTCTTCTTCTTCTAAACGCGCCATGTGTTGCCGCCAGAAACTGCCGGCAGCAATGTTATTTCGGGGCGCTCATTTGTGTCGAGGCCTGTTTCTTGGACTCGTCCGCGCCGCTCCGGCACGTAGCCTGCAGCTTGCTGTTGAGCTCAGCGCACTTGTTGAACGCTACCGCTGCGTCGTCATAATGCGACGCTTTTTGATTCGCCAAACCCAACAAATACAGATTTACCGGATCTGGCGTCGGGTTCGGATCAACCTTGACGGACTGCTCCAGTTCCGGAATCGCGTCGTTAAATTTCCCGCGCCGAAAATACACGAGCCCCAGACCGCTGTGCGCCATGGCCAATGTCGAATTTTTCGCCGCCACAAAATTCTGGTCAGGCATCCCTTCTGGCTTGGGAATCGTTGGCGTCACCTGTATGGCCCGCTTCGAATAGTCTTCCGCCTTGGCCAGCAGCTTTTCCGGTTCTGGCGTGCTGGCACTCATGGCTCTTGGAATGGTTTGGCCCAGCACCGCCAGCGTCTGCACGTCGTCCGGCTTCAGCGCAATCTCCTTTTCGCCTGTTTCGAACGCCTTTTGCGTGTTCCCGGTCTGGATATACGCCAGCGTTAACGCCGAGTAGATCATCGGTCGGTATTGGCTTTCCGGATATTTTTTTAAAAACTCTTCGCCCGTCGCGATCTTCTTGGGCAGTTCCGTATTCGGCAGCTCTTGGAATGCCTTCACCGATGCTAGTTCTTCCGAATTTGGCGCAGCTCCTGGCATAGCCAATGAACTTCCAGATTTGGAAGGATCGGCAGGCTGCTGGCTGCCCGGCTGGCTCTGTCCAGGCTTTTCCTGTTGGCCGGGTTGACTGCTCTGCGCGAACGCTGGCGCACTCAACGCCGCCAGCCCCGCCGCGACGAGCACGGCGGTGAACCAACTCTTCTTACCGCTCATTTTACTTCCCCTTTGCTTTGGAATCGTCTGCGGCTGGTGTGATCTTCATGATACATCGCGCGGCGCAATCGGCGCCTACAGCATTTCGTTTAGGGCCGTTCCGGCTTCTTCTCCGTGCTCAGCGAGCCCAAACCTCTCGTGGCCGCCTCTTTGGCTTGGTCAGGCGCTCCCTGTACGGAAAGCGCCGCCTCAAACTCCGCCTTAGCGCGATCCAACTGACCCTCTACGTCATACAGGTTCCCCAAGTGCACATGCGACCAGGCCAGCACCATCGGATCCTGCGTCGCCGCATGCTCTCCAACTGTCAGCCGTCCGAATACTTCCTTAGCCCGTGGACCGTTCTGCTGCATCATCGCCACCACACCGAGCCCGTACCACGCTCTCGGCTGATCGGGATACTTCAGCAGCACCTTCTGAAACGACGCTTCCGCCGCTCGTGGATTTTTCTCCGCGATCCTCCGTTCGCCCTCGGTCAAAGCGGTAATAGCATCCGCGTCATTCGGAACCGTCGACGGTGCAATGGCCTTACGCCTGGCTAACGACTCGGATTCGCTTGCATCGGCACTTGGGCTTCCCGTCGCAAACTTGATCGTTGCCACTCGCTTTTGCTCGGCGCCAACGTCCACGGACCGCACCCAATCCGGAAAGAACAGTTTCATTGCCGGCTCGGACTGTTCAAACTTGGCGAGCGCCGCGAACAATGGCCGCACCAAAACGTATCCGTCGGCATCGTCCACACTCAAGGCGGCTTCCCGCTCCCCCGGCGACATCCGCCTCAACTTCAAGTCCACCGCCCGCACCGTGCATTCCGCGAAGTACGATGGAAAATCATCCTTCAGGGTAGGGTCTAGCCGTGGCGCAGCCGCAGCCACTTCGAACAACGGCTTCTTTACTGCGATGACGTGCGAATACTGCAACGGCAGGGGATCCAACATGTAGTGCAGAAAAGCATGCCGAACCGTATCCAGCTGAAGTTGTTCCGCGCCGCTGACCACCAGCGCATAGTGATCGCCGAAGTTCCGCACATTGGTGATTCGCCCCACCAGTGGCTCCACGATCACCGTAAACGTCCGCGGATTCGTCGGGTCCAGAATTTCCCGCAAGTATCCGGTGGTCACAAAGACCACCTGCGATAACGACTCGTGCATCTGCTCAATCTCTCGCGCATGCACGGACTGCACTTGGCGCCACAGTTCGCCGATTTTCTGTTCCTTGTAATAGTTCGAAAGGATTTCCTGAAAGCCTTCCAGCGCAATCACTTCCGGCGGCAACTCATCGCGCCGCAGTGTCGCTTCGAACTTTGGCGCCGGCCCGCTCACCAGCCCGAACCAGATGTACCTCGATAGCATCGCTGCGGGGTCCGTCAGTTCGTGCTGTTTGTAGAACGTACGCATCACATCGACCGCGGGACCCTCCTGGTGTTGCAGCCGGTCGCGCAGTTGCGCGCGCATCGGCGACCAGTTGGTGGCATTCATGTTCGCTTCATAGCCCGATGCCAGCAGCGCGCACATTA
>DASSYL010000162.1:0-2406 GCA_035703315.1 Candidatus Acidiferrum sp.
ATCACCCAAGCTACGGACTGGGTCCCGGCCGTTGAGTCCGTCGTCCTGAGCCCCGATCAAGCCGGCACCGGCATCACCAATGTCCACTCCGCCTCCGACAAAGTCTCCCCGTTCGAAGGCACCGCGTACAACACCTGGTAAACCGCGCGCCGGCCACGAACCCGGCTTTTCCCAGATTGATTTGCCCGTTTTCGAACTCGACGGCGATCCACTCCGCGAACGCGGCATCGTTTCGCGCGTGCCAAACGCATTGCTAACGCCATCTCCGCACGCAACCGCTCGCAAGCCAACGCCCGCCCACCGGCCGCTACAAAAATTGCGATCGATCACAAACCTCGCGCCTAAGCGCGACTATTTCAATCCATCTACAATATACAAATCTGACGTAATCCGCGTGTACCCATACACATAGCTCTGCAGATCGCGCGAAAAAATCGGCGCGGCGCTCGCCTGCAATCCCGTTGTATCAGCGGGTCCGTAAGTCCCGAACAATTTCCGATTGCCGCTGGCGAGATCCACCAGAAAAACTCTCGACGGAGTCTCATACTTCCCCAACAGCAACCCTTTGCTATCTGCCGTCCATTGCCGGGGAAGTTCGTCCGGCTGTGTATTCGGGACCACCCTCGGCTCACCGCCGTCTACTGGATAAATGACAACCTTGCCGTCCGGGTTCGTCGCCGCAATCAGCTTTCCATCTGAAGAGATGCACTCCCGCAGCCGGAATCCCGTTCCTTCCGGGCTGATCGCTCGCGGTGCCGCCTGTTCTGAATCCTGCACCCACAACCGCAGCGCGTGCCCTTCCGTGTTCCCGTATTCCAGAATCCGCTTACCGTCCGGAAAAAAGTATGCGAAATGCACCTGTACGTTACCCGTCGGTATTTCCCGCGACTCTCCCGCGCCTGTCGGTATCATCAGAATCTTCTTGGCTCCGTTCAGCGCACGCGTCAGCACCCACTTGCTGTCCGGCGAAAACGTCGGGCTCTTGGTATCCCCCAGACGTACCGCTGGCGATCCGTCTAACGGCCGCACATATGATTCTCCCGTCTCGCCTCCCGCTTCGCCCGTCTCGTCAAACGAAAAATACTTTCCGTCGTCGCTCATGTCCCGTGGCGTGGTCCAGTCGTGCCAGCTCAGGTCCCGTTCTTTGCTCTCACCTGCCGCCAGTCCGATCGCTCCCGACCGGTAATCGTCCCGGCTGAACATCACTCGCCCTTCCTTCGAAATGTCATGCAGGGTAAGCGTGCCGGTACCCAGGTAAACCAGTCGTTCTTTGCCAGCCAGCGTCACGGCGCGCAATTCACGGCTCGAACCCGACGTCGTTCCCGTGAACCACACTTCGTTGCCAGACGGCGCCCATGCCAGCCCTTGCAGGCTCACATATTCTCCGCTCAGCACTTTCTTGTTGCCCGCCTGGTCCACAATCGCCACTCGCCCCGAATCATCCGACTGGTACGGGTGGTCCACAAATGCCACCAGCTTTCCATCCGGTGAAATCTTCGCGTGGCTGATCCAGCTCGCGCTTTCGTACAAAGCTTTGCCTAGCGGGTATTCCAGCTTTATTTTTCCCGCCGCTCGTCTCACCACCGCCAGCGTCGCTCCATCCGCCGACCAGTCGGCGTACTCCACTTCATCGGCGATCTGCCGTGGCGCTCCTCCCCCCTGCGGCATTCGCGACAGCATCCCCAGCACCTCAAATCCGTTTCCCGCCCGCGGATTTGCCAAAACCGCCAGCTCTCCGGAGCGGCTCACCGCCAAAATGTCCGTATTCTTCAATCCTAGGGGACGCGATTCCGTGCTCCCGTTTTGTTCGATAAAAATCCCCACCGGTTGTCCTTCCCACGCCGCGCCGTAAACCACGTTCCCGTCTGGGGTAAACCGAGCCGTCGTGATCGTGCCCCGCCGGAACGTCACCCGGTGCAGCTTCGGCTGCGTCTCCAGCACCGCCGGCCGCATCCATTGGCCCACGATCAGTCCGGCCGTCAACAGCACCACTCCCGCCAGTACCGGCCACAGCCATGCCGTCCGCTTTTTTCCGCTTTGCGCCGCCACGCCTATCGTCGTTGAAATTCCCGACACCGATTGCAGATCAAACGCAATGTCGCTGGCCGACTGAAACCGCTGCCCCGGCTGCTTCTCCATGCAGTGCCGCACAATCCGGTCCAGCGCAGGCGCAATCGCTACTTTCGGCGAAAACTCCGGCGGATCCTCGTTCAGGATCGCCGTCATCGTCTCCGCGCCGGTTCCTTTCTTGAACGCCCGGCTCCCGCTCAGCATCTCGTACAAAATGCTGCCAAAACTGAAAATGTCCGACCGCTGATCCGCCGGTTCGCCTCTCACCTGCTCCGGCGACATGTATCCAACCGTGCCCAACACATGCCCCGCGTGCGTTCCGGTCGCTGTCGCTCC
>DASSYL010000416.1:0-4209 GCA_035703315.1 Candidatus Acidiferrum sp.
GTTCTCCAAAGCAATTTCCATGGAAAAATAGGCAACCAGACGTCTTGTCGGTGTCAACCGTTCCCTCTTTTGCACGTTTTGCCAGACGAGGTTTGGGTGTTCAACCCGCTCGCTTCCCCATCCACTCTTGTGCACCCAAAACGAACCTCTATTTTGCGGTTTTCGCGCCATTCGCGCAAGAAACGATTGCAGCGGACGTTCGGGAGTTCGGGTGAGCGAGATGCGCGCAGATGGAAAGTCAGTCGGCGAAGCGGTCGAGTTTGATGGAGGTGGCGTCGTAGTCGCCGGCCAGCGGCAGATTGATGCCATGGTTCATCAGATAGGCGCCGCTGAGTCTTTGGGGAACAGGCGCGGCGCGTGGCCGCGATTTGCCGTCGAAGAGCGTCACGGAGTAGGTGGCGTTTTCGTCGAGGCCTTGCAGCGTAAGGGCCGGCAGCATGCGGCCAAATTGCTGCGAGTGGAGATAGGCAAAGACGACGGAGTGCGATTTGTCCGGCGAAATGTATTGGGCAGCTTTGAAATTGGAATCGGCCGGCGGAGTGAGGCGATAGAGATCGCCATTCTGCACGGTTTCGCGGATCGATTTGTAGTAGCTGACCATTTGCTTGGCGAGTGCGAAGTCTTCCTGCTGCCACTTGTTGAGATTTGAACCAATGGCCAGCGAGCCTTGCATGGCAACCAGGAATCTAAATTGCAGAGGCACGCTGCGGCCGTTCATGTTGGGAACGTCGGTGACCCAGGCCATCATGATGTGTGGCGTGTAGGCGTAGCTGAATCCCTGCTGGATGCTGAGGCGGTCGAAAGCTTCGGTATTGTCGGACGGCCAGACCTGCTCGACGCGGCGAAGAATGCCGAGATCCACGCGGCCACCGCCACCGGAACAGGACTCGATTTCGAGCTTGGGGTGTTTTTTGCGGAGCCGGTCGATGATGTCGTAAAGGTTCTGCGTGAAGCGGACGTAAATTTTTTTCTGCTGATCGGTGGCAGCTTCCGGCCAGCCCGGCTCGGTCCAGTTGCGGTTGTAATCCCATTTCAAAAACGCAATGTCGTTTTTGGAGACGAGTTCATCGAGCCAGTTGAAGACGTAGTCGCGAACGTCGTCGCGCGCGAGATTTAACAACAATTGGTTGCGGGCTTCTGTGCGCGGGCGCCCCTCGAAATGCATGGCCCAATCGGGATGCTTGCGGTAGAGATCGCTATCTGGATTGACCATTTCCGGTTCGACCCAGATGCCGAAGTCCATGCCGAGTTGGTGGACGCGATTGATGAGCGAGCCGAGACCGTTTGGGAATTTTTGTGGATTGACGTACCAGTCGCCGAGGCCGGCATGGTCGGTGTTGCGCTTGCCAAACCAGCCGTCATCCATCACGAAGCGTTCGACGCCAAGACTGGCCGCCTTTTCCGCGAGGGCGCGCTGGCCGGGTTCGTCCACGGCAAATTCCGTGGCTTCCCAGGAGTTGTACAGAACCGGGCGAGTGCGTGAGCCACTGCCGTCGGGAAGAATATCCGTGCGTTCGAAGCGGTGGAGGAGGCGCGAAGCGTCGCCGATGCCGCGGTCAGTGTAGCCGGCGTAAAAAGCAGGCGTCTCCAGTTTTTCACCCGGAGCGAGAGCGTAGCCGAAATCGAAGGGATTGAAGCCGCCGGTGACGCGGACCTGCTGGTGGGGCGTTTGTTCGACGGCGATGCGCCAGCTTCCGCTCCAGCCGAGGGCGCCAAACCAGACGGAGCCGTGCTCGGGATCGGAATTGCCATCACGGTCAAGCGCGAACCAGGGATTGGTCTGATGGCTGGTGCTGCCGCGGCGGGATTCCAGAACTTTTACGCCGACGTGAACGGGCTCTTCGCTAAGTTGCCACTCGCCAGCCCAGCGACCCGTGAGATAGCGGAGACGGTAGCCATCGCCGCGCGGAACGTTGAAGACACCGGACTGCGCGTTTTCGACGACGAGCGGTTTACCGGTGCGATTTTCAATGACGGCTTCGCGCCGGACGATGCCAGTCAACGGATAGACCGTGTAGCGAAGATGCACGAAGAGCTCGCGTTCCATGTCTTTGAGAGTGACGGTAAGCGTGTTGGCGTTGATCTGATGCGTTACATAGTGGAGAACAAGGTCGCGATTGCCATCGGGGAAAGTGATTTTGAGGCTGGGCTCGACGAAAAGGCCAGCGCCCCAGCCGGGATATTCCTGCGGAGTGGTGGTCGTGCTGACGTCGAACGATGCCCATTCGGGAAAGCTGTGCGCCGACGAGAAATCGGCGTCGTGTACGATGTGGCCGCCCCAGTAGATGTGCTGAAGCGCGCCTTGTTCGTTGACGCCGAAAACGTAGGAGACGGTGCCGGCGTCCAGGACAAAAATCTTGGGGCCCTCGAGAAAACGAATCGGAGGTGGAGTTTCGGAGGAAGCCGAGCGAGCAAGAAGAATGAATAGAGTGGCGAAGAGAACGAGGAGACGGCGGAAAGGCATGAGAAAGCTCCGGGCGTAAACGTTTACAGCGCTACGAAAGTATGAAAATCGGGTGTGTTTTGCAACCTGAGGGCGGAGCAAAACTTTCCACAGGAAATTTTCCGCAGGCCATTCCCGAATTGTTGACGCTGCCTTAACATAGAAACGACTTAATGGAGACGTTCCTCAGGAGACCTGGGACCGCCAACTCTCTGGACCGCCGATTCTGAGAATTGAAAATCTGAATTGGACGACATGCAGCAACGCGCGGTTAACTTCGTCTGGGGCAACTTCTCGGGGTAAGAACTAAATCTCTGGAGAAAAAATGGCAAATGGGGTGTGTTTTAGGCTGTGTAAGTGTGTTTTTGCGTTATTCCTTTTCGCGATGGTTTCTGTGGCGACTCTTCCGGTTTCCAAAGCACAAACGGCCACCGGTGGCATCACCGGGATTGTCACCGATCCCAACGGGTTGGCCACGGCGGATGCCGCGGTGACGGTGAAAAATACCGACACCGGCGCCGAGACAACGTACACCAGCAATGGAGCCGGACTGTACGCAGCGCCGTACCTGCAGCCCGGCCACTATGAGGTTTCGGTCAGCAAGGCCGGCTTCACGACCGTGACGTTTCAAAACGTTGTGGTGCACGTGGGCGACACGTTGACGCTCGATGCCAAGCTTCCTCTGCAAAGTCAATCTACGTCCATTACGGTAACCGACGAAACGCCGTTGCTCGAAAGCAACAAGACCTCGCAGGAGCAAGTGGTAAGTGAAACTCTTGTGGACGGCCTGCCGATCGCCGCGCGGCGTTGGGAAAACTTCGTGCTGCTGACTCCGGCAGTGACCACCGACGGGAATAGCGGACTGAGCAGCTTCCGCGGTATTTCGGGTTTGTACAACGGAAACTCCGTGGACGGAGCGAACAACACCCAGGCGTTTTTCTCCGAAGCTCGCGGCCGCGCAATTATCGTGAGCTACGTGTACAGCGCGGATTCAATTCAGGAATTTCAGGTGAGCAACAGCAACTACAGCGCCGAGTACGGCCAGGCGGCCGGCGGTGTGGTCAACGCGGTTACCAAGTCCGGTACCAACCAGTGGCACGGCGACCTCTTTTATAACCTCCGCTACCCGGATTTGAACGCGCTGGATCCGTTCAGCAAATCGCGAGGCATTTTCACGCAGACCGTGCATCAACAAAACCAGTTCGGCGGAAGCACCGGCGGTCCGATCGTCAAGGACAAGCTGTTTTTCTTTGGCACGTACGACGGTTTCCGGAAGGTGAATCCAATCTTGTACACGTCGACGACGCCGACGCCGACGATTAACGCCTTTGTTTGCCCGGCTGCAGTGGATCCGACGGCTTGCGCCAATGCCAAGGCCTTTGTTTCCGAAGACAACCTTGGGGCGTTTGCTCGCAACCTCAAGCAGGACATTTTCCTTGGCAAGCTCGACTATCAGGTCAACAGCAACAACCACATCAGCGCCGTCTTCAACTGGCAGAACTGGCAGGAACCCTACGGCTACAACACCGCGCCAACGGTTAACAATGGCGGCGCCACGCAAAACGGCGCCGGAGGCACGCACGAACGGTTCTTTATCGCCAACTGGACGTCGACTTATTCTGGCAACAAAGTGAACGAGGTCCGCTATGCGTGGGGCCGCGATTTTGAATTCGCCAGCACCAACTCGGCGGGGCCATCTGCTTCGCTGCTCAACATCTTCTCCTACGGCGAAACTTCCGCCCTGCCTCGCCCAGCGTTTCCGGACG
>DASSYL010000522.1:0-2087 GCA_035703315.1 Candidatus Acidiferrum sp.
ATAGCGACAGCAGGAAATAGCGTGACGAAGGGTGCGTAATCGCCAAGGAGTGAACTGAATGCGCCCCTAACGCCTAACGCAATTAGGACGGATGCGAGCGCTGTTGTGTAGCGCGCTAGAGGGGTCCCGAAAATTCGGGCTAAAAATACTTGGCGGCTGTCGCCCATCGTTCTGCTCCTTGTTTGAGAAGAAGAGTGGGCCTTGCGGGTAAACCGATTGTAGGAGCGCAAAACGCACCCGTCAACAAATGCTTGGTCGGATCGCCTTTGCGCTACCCGGTGCTGACCGCCAGAAATCCCTTAAAATTCGCGCTTTAGCAAGTCTTCGATCACGCTCACCAGCGTGCTTCCGGCTTCATTTTTGTTAACCACGGCTCGCACGCCAGACTCCTGGCTCTCCCGCTCGAGCGCGTCGGTCGCGAATACGGTGCACAACACAATCGGCAAACAGGGCATCGCCGCGGAGATTTCACGAGCAGCACTCAGGCCGTCGACCATGCCCATTTCGAGGTCGAGAATCACCAAGTCCGGCTTTAATTCAGCGGCCTTTCGTACCGCCGCAGGGCCGTCAACAGCTTCCCCACATACCTCCCAACCCGGATACTCCCCAACCAACCTTCGCAGGGCCCGGCGCGCTGCGTCATAGTCGTCTGCGATTAGGATCCTCGCCATTGTATTCGGAGCCTCGAACATCTCGGCTAAGGAGGATGAACCACGCCGCCATGCTCCCTCCCACCTTGACGCAAACTTGTTCCCGCCAGAAATACCGCAAACACCGAATGCCGGCGCTGGAAACCGTGGACTTCCAAGGTCCGCTCCGAGATTCAGTTCCGCTTTTGGCCGCTTTAGCGGCAAAAATTGTCATTGGCGTCTAGAGAACGGGCAGGTATGAGATCGATTGTTTGAGGGCGGGGGGGTACTCTAGAATGAAAAGACCCCAGCAACCTGGAGGATCAATGAAGGTTCGCAACACGATGCGTGTATGCACGACTCTGTTTGCTGCGATGTTGGCCTTTGCGGGATGCCTTCCTGCGAATGCGCAGCGGCAGGGTGTAAGCGACGTTAGCCACAAGGGGGACCATGCGGTAACGGCGGGACAGCTGCGTAAGGACGTGCAGAAGGCGGCGGACACGCGACAAGCGAACGAAGCGGCGGTACGCGAGATGTTTGCCTCGGACCAGGCCAAGGACGCATTGAAGTCGGCCGGGATCGACTACAAGCAGGTGGATCAGGCCATCAGCCAGGTGAACGACGAAGACCTGGCGCGGATGGCGCAGCGTTCGCTCGAAGTGAAGAGCGACTTCGCGGCCGGAAGGCTGGGTGACCGCGATTTGCTGATCATCCTGCTGATTGCCGTGGCGATCATTCTGATCATTGTGGCGGTGCGGTAGACGGAAGTTCCGGTTCGAGCCCACGCCAATCGGAGCATAAAGCAACTGAGGGAAGTCCTGAAACGCACAAGAAAGTTCGTCTTAGCCGGAGCGCTTGCCGCGTGTTGTGTTATGGCCGCGGCAAGCGATTCCGGCCTTTGGCTGGATGTGCCGTACGTACACCAGGAGAAGGATGGGTGCGGGTCGGCATCGCTGGCTATGGTGATGCAGTATTGGAAGGGCAAGAATTTTGCCGTGGCGGCGGAGCGGATGGATCCGGTCCGGATTCAACGGGAGCTGTATGCGAAAAAGCCGCGCGGGATTTACGCTTCCGACATGGAAAGATATCTGCGCGAAACGGGGTTTGAGGTGTTTGCGTTTCGCGGCGAGTGGAGCGATTTGCGCGCGCAGGTGGCAAAGGGGCGGCCGCTGATTGCGGGACTGAAGCCGCGAGGCGCGCCGGCTCACTACGTCGTGGTGGTGGGCGTCGATCCGCAGGACGCCGCCGTGCTGGTAAACGATCCCGAACGCGGAAAGCTGGTGCGCATCGAGCGGCGTGAATTCCTGGAGGCCTGGCAAGGGACGGAAACCTGGACGCTGCTGGCCGTGCCGCACGAGTCGCAGTCAAACCACTCCTAACGAAACATTTCTAGTGAAAACAATCACATTGAAAATCGTGCCGTGAAAATCGCTGCGTGGTTCTGCGCCATCGTTTTTC
>DASSYL010000315.1:0-9165 GCA_035703315.1 Candidatus Acidiferrum sp.
TGGAACAGTGCTACCTCCCGGCGCGTAAACGAACGCGAAACTGCCGGGAACCGTGACGCCGCCAATGCCTTTTGCGGTGCCGGTTGCAGGATGCGGATTCCCATCAAAGGCAGTATTCACACCCGACACGCTGATCATCGGCATTGCCGGAGTGATTACGATACTCAGACTACTCGAACTGCCGTAATGATTCCCATCCCCGCTGTAAGTTGCGTTAGCCGTACACCCGCCAGCGGTCACATTGATGCAGTCGCCGCTGTAGGTTACTGGAGTCACCGGAGCACTTAGCCCGCCCGGGCCAGTGGCTGCCGCTGTTGCGGTAAAGGCTGTTGCACGGTATACGTAGGGGCCCGCCTCAAACGTTACCATCGTGGTTGATGTGGCCTTCTCAATCGTAAACGACCCCGGAACATATGAGATTTGGTAATTGCTCAGCCCCGTTCCGTTGACGATGGCTGCGATCACCGTCGTGCCCGCGTTCGGACCCACGCTGGCCGGATTGTTGGTACACGTCAGGTCTCCCGTATACGCGCCAGTCACCGCACAGTTGGATGGCGCCTTGTTTGTTCCGTCAAACGTAGCTGTGCCACCACCCGCCGCCGCCGTTACCGCCGCCTTGTCAATGTGATCGTGCACCGTTCCACTCTGATCTTTGTAGTTCACGCCGCCAGCGAACGACCACGGATCATTCGGATAGTCCCCGGCATCGGTATGCGATGTTCCCGCAAGGTTGAATCCGGAGCTCAGGTCAATTCCGCCTACGCCTGTCGCCGTTCCAGTAGCTGTGTGGGGCGCGCCGTTGTACGTCACGCTGTACGCCGTCACCGCCACGCTGGCGTCGGCCTTGTCAATGTGATCGTGAACGGTTCCGCTCTGGTCTTTGTAGTTCACGCCACCGGAAAACGACCAGGAGTCAAGCGGATAGTCTCCGGCGTCGGTGTGTGAAGTCCCACTAAAGTTGAAGCCGGCGCTCAGGTTAACTCCGCCAACTCCCGTCGCTGTCCCTGTCGGCGTATGCGGCGCCGCGTTATAGGTGACGGAGTATCCCGTCACGTTGACTGCGGCGTTCGCCTGTTCAATGTGGTCGTGAACATTTCCGCTCGTCGCGTTGTAATTTTCACTTCCATCAAACGTCCATGTATCTGTGAAGTCTCCCGCATCTGTGTGCGTCGTGCCATTCAGATGCAGCAGGCTTGTCAGATCGGCTGGAGTTGGACTCTCGACACCGGAAGCCGTTCCCGTCGCTGTATGCGCGGTCGCGTCATACGTGACGCTGTATCCGGTTACCGTAATATGCGCGTCCGCCTTGCTAATAGTCAGCGAAGCCGCTGCGCTCTGCTTCGGGTTGTAGTTGTTGTCTCCCGCGTACCGTGCCGCTACTGAGTAGTTCCCGGCATTCACCGGCGCCGAGGTTATCAGGTTGTTTGCGCTGTCTTTATAGGCGACGTTCACCGGACTCAGGCTTTCACCCAGGACACCGAAAGCCGTTGCCGAGCCCGCGTGCGCATTCCCGTCGTAGGTAAACGTTCCGCCCGTCGCTGTAATGTTCGGATCGGCTTTGTCAAGGTGGTCGTGGACGGTTCCGGTAGCATCGTTGTAATTGGTGCCACCGGTAAACGACCATGGATCTGCGGGGTAGTCACCTGCATCCGTATGAGTCGTTCCACTCAAATTGAGTCCCGCGCTTAGATCGACTCCCCCAACGCCCTTCGCTGTGCCCGTCGCTGTGTGCGCGTTTCCGGTGTAAGTCCCCGAGTATGGCGTCACGCTGATCGTCGCGTCAGCCTTATCAATCACATCGTGTACGGTACCGCTGGCCGCTTTGTAGTTCACGTTCCCGTCGAAGGTCCAGCTGTCGGTGTAATCTCCCGCATTTGTGTGCGTGGTTCCGCCGAGATGCAACAGGCTCGTCAGATCAGCCGGCGTCGGAGTTTCCACGCCATGCGCCGATCCTGTGGCCGTATGTGCGTTCGTGTCGTATGTTACGTGATAGGCGTTAACGGTGATTACCGCGTCGGCTTGATCGATCACGTTGTGGACTGTCCCGCTCGTGGCCTTGTAGTTCGTGTTCCCGTCAAACGTCCAGCTATCCGCCGCATAGTCTCCGGCATCGGTATGAGTCGTGCCGCCCAGATGCAGCAGAACGCTCAAATCGACAGGCGTCGGGCTTTCGGCACCATGTGCCGAACCGGTGGCGGTATGTGCGTTGCCATCGTAGGTCACGTGGTAAGGCGTCACGGTGATCACTGCGTCCGCTTTGTTCACGTTGATCGTCACGTCCTTCGAGGCGTTCCCGTAATTCGTTGTGTCGGTCGGCGTGAAGTCCACATGCAGCGTTTGCCCGCTGCCAGCGTTCAACACAGTTCCCACCGCAGGCGTATAGACGTACGTCCCCGCCACGGAAGCCGCCGCATTCAGCTGCGTCGCACTTAGCGCCGTTCCATAAGTAATGTCTGGTGGATTTGCCCAGGCGATCGTCGGCGTTGCCTTACCGACCGTGAAGCTTTGGCTTACTGGGAAAGCGGCGTTATAAAAAGCATTTCCAGACTGTGACGCCTGAATCGTGCACGCGCCGGCGCTGACTAGGTGAACCGTCGACCCGCTCACTGTACAGACTCCCGTGGTCAGCGACGCAAAAGATACGGGCAGCCCCGAAGAAGCTGTCGCGCTGATCGCAAAATCAGGATCGCCGAGCGCTTTGTTTGCTAGCGCATTGAACGAGATCGTTTGATCGGTTTTGGAAACCGTTAAGGTCGGATTGGCTGCATTGCCCCCGGTTCCGGCAGGATTCGTTTGAGCAGAGCCGTTGCAACCAACGGCCCCGGTTCCAATCGCCGTGATCTGGAAGGTGGACGATGCGGCGGGTGTCAGCCCAGCCGTCGTGGTCAGAGTTAACGTGGAGTTGCCGTTAGAACTGGGAACTGGATTGGGACTGAACGTCGCTGTTACGCCGCTAGGCAGCCCAGGACTTCCGATCCCCAGCGTGGCCGTACATGCCGACCCGCTTCCGTTGAAAGTAACCGTTACAGCATACGTCGCGGAGTTTCCGCCCTGGACTGTGCTCGGAGTCTGCGGTCCAACTGGGAATACTTTATTGACGCTGATTGCGTCGGTGAACGTATTGTTTGCCTGAGTCCCCGACTGGTTTCCCACCGCCGTCAGAAAGAACCGGATACCGACGTCATGTTCATCCGGCGAAAACTCTGTGTTTGTAAGCCGCCCCTGTCCGTCGGCAACCGCTGTCATTACAGGATGTGTGTCGAACAACGGCGACTCCACCAGCGTCAGAGTTACCGTTTCTCCGGGCTGCCAACCCGTTCCCGTGATTGTCACGACGCTCCCCGGCGCGTAGTCCGCAGCGTCGGTCTTCACCGTCGCAAATCCATAGAGCTCCGCGCTGCTCACGGGCGTGCCAGCGCTGGTTCCGCCCGCCATCAACAACAGCCCGTCCTCATTCAGCGCACTCATCGCCGAATGCTGCCGCGCTACCGAGGCCGCGCCCGTCACCGCGAACGCCCCAGTCCACGGCGCGAACGTCTCCGCCGTATTCAACTCATTCCCGGCCGAAGTTCCACCCACGATCAGCACGGAATTATTGTTCGGCAAAAGCATCGCCGCGTGATCCCTTCGCGGCGCCGCAAGACTCGACGCCACCGGCACAAATCCGCCAGCCCCCGCATCATAAATTTCCGCTGAAGCCAAATCCGCGGACCCGTTGTTTCCTCCCGCCACCAGGACCCTGCCATCCAGCAACGAAGTCGCTGAATGCCCCTGGCGTGGCGAAGTCATCGCCGGTCCCGCGGAAACCGCATTCGTCGTCGGATCAAAAATATCGCCGCTGGCGACTGGCACGCTTCCATTCGATCCGCCGGTAATCAGCACCCGCCCGTCCGCCAGACTCGCCGAAGCCAGCCCCATGCGCGGCGAAGACATCATCCCCGCAAAACTAAATTGCCCGGTCCCCGGGTCGAAAATTTCTACCGTCGCGCTCGCCGCTGTTCCATTCTGCCCGCCCGCAATCAACACCCGGCCATCCTTCAACAACGACGCCGTCGCGCCGCTCCGCGCTTCCACCATTCCGCCGGCTACCGCAGTCCAGCCATCCGTAGCCGGATCGTAAATCTCCGCCGAATTCGTCGCTCCGCCGCCTGTAGCGTCGCCGCCCGCCACCAGCACTCGGCCGTCCGCGAGTGCCACCGCAACGTGCTTGGCGCGCGCCGTCCCCATCGCGCTGACCGCTGAAAATGATCCGTCGCCGTTGAACACTTCCGCGCTGTTCACTGCCCCGCTTCCGCCATCCCCGCCCGCAATCAACACCCGATGGTCCTGCAGCAACACCGCCGTAGCTCCACTTCGCGCCGACATCATCGAACCCATCGGCTGCCAAGTTCCTGTCTGTACGGTTAAGGTCGACGCGATACCCGTAACGGTCAACAGCAGAAGGATCGCAATACATCCAAGCAAAGCGGCGGCTGGGCGCTTCATTAGAGACCTCTCAGAGACGCACTTCGGCGACGACCTGCAAGACAGGTCAATTTCATTTTTTACTTTTGGAGATCCGCAACTATGCGGTTACCGGACAGTTCACCGCAGGGGACAGTTACACTGATTCAATGCAACCACCGTGCCGTCTTCAGCGCGCGCGTTGCTTCTCGAGTATCCGCAATGAATTGAGTTACTTATGCTTCTGCGAAGGCAGTCCGTACTATGCAGGCTATAGCGAACATGAAGCTCTCGCACAACGGCTCAACGTACACTTTCGAGTACAGGTATGGTTCGGCCGCGACCACCAAAATGGTTAGAACGTTACGTCCCAAATTGCCGCTGTCTGTTCGAGCGTCACCAGCGCCCGCGCATGATCCGCTAGCGCCTGCGCATACGATAAATAAATGTCCGCCGATGTCCGCTGAGCATCAATCACTTCGAGCAGCGTCGACCCGCCGCGCTGGTACGCATACAATCGCGCCTCCAGCACCCGGTCCGCATCCTTCAGCAATCCCTCGCGGTACACCTCGAGCCGTTTCACCGCCGCGCCGTACTGCGCATACGCGCTCCGCACTTCCGTTTCCGCCTGCAGTTGCGCCGCCTTCAGTTGTATCTCCGCTTGCGTCCGCGTCGCTCGCGCGGTTTCCAGCTCGCCCCGATTTTTCCACCGCGAAAACGGCAGATTCACCGACAGCGACGCCGCCAGCGTGTTGTCTGCCGGTTGCACGAATCCCCCCGTGCCCGCCGCCAGGTGCGAATACGACCCGCTCACCGTCACATCCGGGATCAAGTTCACATTCGCCAGCTCAATCCGTGCATCCGCCGCCTTCAGGGCTCTTTGCTTCGACACCACATCAGGACGCCGCTCCAGCGCCGTCGCCACCAGTTGCACGACCTCAAACGTCCGCACCGGAATGTCCAGCGTCCCATCCGGAATTGGCAAATTGTCAGCAACGCGCTCCGGCTTCCCCAGCTGCTGCCCCATCGCCAGATCCGCGCTCACCACATCCGCTTCGGAAGAAATCACATCCGCCTCAAACTGATCGCGTTCCACTCTGGACTGGACCAATTCAATTTCGCCGATTTCCCCAACGCGATGCCGCTCATCGTTCACCGAAACGATTCGTTCCAGCTCTCCGATGCTCTTTTGTTTTGACGCCAAAATCGCTCGCGCGCTCAGCGCGTCAATAAATGCTCCCGTCGCCGCCGCGCGCAGTTGCCTCACCGCGTCGTCATAATCGGAGTTCGCCATGCTCAGGTTCGCCTTCGCCGCACGGATCCGATGCCCCCTCTTGCCTCCCAGCTCAATCGGCGCATCCAGGCCGATGCTGTAAGTCGTCGGATTTCCTTGTCCCGACAAATCCACCACCGGAAATCCAAAATCCGCCGACCAATCTGGCCTCTCCGCTGCCGTCGTTACACCCGCATGGGTGATCGCAATATTCGCCCTCTGTGCCGCCAAATCCAGATTGAACCGCATCGCCTCATTCAGAAAATCATCAAAGCGAATATGCGGCCGCGTATCTTGACCGGTGCTACCTTCGACAGCGTTAGTTTGCTTGGCGTCGCTCTGACTAGCGTTGCTTTGCGATTGCGCACCAGCCCGCCCCGTGACAAGCAGTGCCATCACTGCAAAAACCCCAACTGCAATCCCCAGTTTCACCCTCATCACGAATTCTCCCAATGCGCCGGCACCGGCAGATGCCTCTTTTCCGCTTGCTGCTCCAGAAGCAAATAAATGGACGGCAGCACAAACAAGGTCAGCAGCGTCGCCGTCACCAGTCCACCCACAATCACCGTCGCCAAGGGCCTCTGCACGTCGCTGCCAACTCCGCGCGCCAATGCCGCCGGCAACAAACCGAGCGCCGCCACCGTCGCGGTCATCAACACTGGCCGTAGTCTCTGCGTCGCCCCCACCATCACTGCGCGATGCAAACCTCGCGTCGCCAGCCGTTGATGATTCAAGCTCGCCACCATGATCACGCCGTTCTGCACCGCCACGCCGAACAAAGCGATGAAACCCACCGCGCTTGAAACGTTCAGCGTCATCCCGCGCATCCATAGCGCCAGCAGACCGCCGAGAAGCGCCACCGGCACAATCGTTAAAATCAGCGCCGCATGTCGAATCGTTCCAAACGACGAGTACAGCAATACAAAAATCAGCGCGATCACCCCCGGCACAATGTATGCCAGCCGTTTCTGCGCCCGCTGCTGGTTCTCAAACTGTCCGCCCCATTCCAGTTGATACTTGCTCCCGTCAAACTTCACTTGCTTCGCGATTTTTTCGTGCGCCTCCGCAAGAAAACTGGAAAGATCCCGCCCTCGCAAATTCAGCCGAACCGTCAGGTGCCGGCGGTTCATCTCCCGTGTGATGGTGCTCTCTCCCGTTGTCGAATTGATCTGCGAAACCTGTGAAAGCGGGATACGCGCTCCCGTCGGCAGCGTCACCGTCAGGCTGCTGATCGCCTCCGCGCTCCCTCGCACGTTCTCCGGAAATCGCACCGCGATGTCGTATACCCGCTCCCCGATGAACACATTTGAAATCGCTTTGCCGCCGATTCCAGATTCAATAATCGTCGCAATGTCCGCCACGTTGATCCCGAAACGCGCCGCTGCCTCCCGGTCCACTTTCACCTGGATCTGTGGCAGCGGCGGCTCCTGGTCAATCGTTACGTCCGACGCTCCTGGAATCCCGTCCAGCACATTCACCAGCTCCCCCGCAATCCGCCGCGTCTCAGAAAACTCATGCCCAAACACTTTCACCACCAGGTCGCTGTGCGCTCCCGAAATCTTGTCGTTCACTCCATCGATCATCGGCTGCGAGAATCCCGCCGTCGCACCCGGAATTTTCGCGTACCGTTCGCTCAACCTTCGAATCAAGTCCGCCTTGTCTCCATGGTTCGGCCACGTGTCGTACGCCTTTAGCCCCACAAAGGATTCAATGTGCGACGGTGTCCACGGATCCGTCCCATCGTCGTTTCTGCCAAGCTGAGTAACGATCGTCGAAATCTCGGGAAATTCCAGCGTGGCCGCCCGTAGTTCATCCGCCATGGACGCTGCTTTCTCGAGCGAAATCCCCGGCGGCAATTGCACCTGCAGCCAGATCGATCCTTCATCCAGATACGGCAAAAATTCCTTCCCGATACCAATGGCCAGCACCACTGCCAGCGCCATCGCACCCACGGCCGGCACAATCGAGTACAGCGGCCGGTGCATCAAGTGGTGTACCGTCAGCGTGTAGCGCCGCGTAAGCCCGGCCAACACCGGGTTCTCGAACGGCTTACGAGGCTTCTTGTAAATCACCAGAGCCAGCCCCGGAATAATCGCCAGCGCCATCACCAGCGCGCCAACCAGCGAATACCCCACCACGTAGGCCATCGGCGAAAATAGCTTCTTTTCCACTCGTTGGAACGCGAACAGCGGCAGGTACGCCGTAATGATGATCAGCGTCGCGAAAAAAATCGGCCGCGCCACCTGAATCGCCGACTCCCGCGCATGCTCTTCCGCCAGCGGCACATCCGGATTCTCTTCCCGGTGCCGCAAAATGTTTTCCATGATCACGATCGCGGCGTCCACGATGATTCCGAAGTCGATCGCTCCGAGCGACAGCAAATTCGCCGGAATGTGCGTGAACCGCATGCAGATAAACGCGAACAGCAGCGAAAACGGCACGGTGATCGCCACCATCAGCGCGCCGCTCGCGCTCCCCAAAAACAGCACCAGCACCAGCAACACCAGCCCGATGCCTTCGAGCAGCGTCTGCGAAACTCGGTGCACCGTCGTCCGCACTAGGTCCGTGCGGTCGCTGTACGCCACCAGCTTCGTATCCGGGGGCAGAACCCCGCTGTTCAGCGCCTCTACCTCGGCGTGCACTCCCTCCAGCACCTGCGACGGATTCGATCCCTTTAGCAGCAATACGATGCCGGAGACCGTGTCCGGATTCTGGTCTTTCCCGAGGATTCCCCGCCTCTCGAGCGCTCCCAGTTGCAGCGCTCCCAGATTTTTCACGTAAACCGGTGTCCCGTTCTTCGCCAGGATTACGATGTTTCCCAAATCCTGCAGCGACCGGATCAATCCGATCCCGCGCACCACATATCCCTGCTCCCCCCGTACCACAATGCTGCCGCCCGCATTCGCATTGTTGGCCTGAATCGCCGCGATCACCTGCGTGAGGGATACGTTGTATTGCGCCAGCTTCGCGGGATCGACCACCAGCTGAAATTGCGTCGTCTCTCCGCCGAAGCTGGTCACGTCCGCTACGCCCGTCGCCTGCTTCAGTCGCGGAATCACCACCCACTGCTGCAGTTCGCGCAATTCCCGCTCATCGCGAAAGCTCGATTGCAAGGTGTAGCGATAAATTTCGCCGATCGGCGACGTCAGCGGATCAAGCCCCGGATTCGCTCCCGGCGGCAGCTCTACTCCGCCGATCCGCTCGGTAATCCTCTGCCGCGCCCAGTAGTCGTCCACACCGTCCTGAAACACCAGCGTGATCAGCGACAGCCCAAACGTGCTGTGCGAGCGCATCACCTGCAGTCCCGGAATTCCGTTCAGCTCCCGTTCCAGCGGGATCGTCACCTGCTCCTCAACTTCCTCCGCCGCGTGCCCGGGAAATTGCGTAATCACCTGCGACGTCACGTCCGCAATGTCGGGATACGCCTCGATCTCCAGCGCCTTCCACGA
>DASSYL010000132.1:0-6780 GCA_035703315.1 Candidatus Acidiferrum sp.
GCAACGCCAGTGCCGAGCAGCACACTAGCAGAACGACACGAGCGCGGGGATTCGCGAGTGTGAGATTCATCCTTGCCGATTCATTCCTTGCTTACTCTGCCTAAGGGCAAGGTCGAGAGGCAAGGAAAAAGTCCGAGCTGCATGCGCTACGGAAGATGGACGACGGCGATGCGCACTGGTTCAAGCCGGGTGATGTCCAGAATCTTGTCACCATTCAGATTGTCGAGCTGGCTGTTGGCGATGAAATAGAAATCCGAGCCGCGAATGGCGCCGGTGGTGGGCAAGACGCTGAGAGTCGTGCGGAATTCCAGTATGGTAGCTTTGCTGACGCGACCTCCGTCCGCGCTAAGCCTGTGAGCGGCCACGCGGGGGGTGCCGATGCCATTTTGAATCGCGATGAGGCTGCCTTGATACCAGTATAGGCCGTCCACGCCGGCCAGCGTGTTGTGCGGCCCCGGCGCGACGTCAACGCTGGACGAAGCTGCGATGTCGTACTTCACGACTCCAAGCGCGTCCGCAATGAACAGGCTGCGGTCGTCGCCAGCCAGCGCGATTCCATTGGGGTAGTAAAGCTGCCGATGCAAATGCAGCGGAGAGAAAGTTTTGCTTTCCGGATCGAGCCGGAAAACTTGGTTGGCGAGGCTGTCGGTCGTGAAAAGGTCTCCGGTTTTCCGCACTACCAAATCGTTGAAGCCGTGCGGCGCGGAACCTTCCGATGCGAAGCGGGCGAGAACTTTCCCGTCCGAGGCAATGTGAAGAATCTCTGAACGGCCGGTGCCTGGTTTCTCCTCCCAGGTATTCGCCCAAATCGTGCCGTCGTTTGGATCGAGACGGATTCCGAGAACCGGGAAGAACGGCTGCTGTTGCGGCTGCAGAAAATCGCTGACGCGGCTTTCCAAATTGATCTGCACGATTTTTCTGCGGTGCAGGCTGCTGAGATAAAAGACGCCACGTTTTGCGTCCCACGCGAGTCCCTCCGGAACTAAATCCTTTTCTTCGGTAACCAGCGCTTTGCGCGCCCGCGCCACGACCGGAAATCGAGTCTTGGCGCGGTCGATCATTTCCATGAAGGCGTGCTCGCTGCGCAAGGCGGCGAATTCGGAGCCACCGGAGGGATCGAAACCTTCATCGAGAGCCATGCACTGTTGCAAACGGTCGAGGGCTTCGCGAGTTTCGCCTAGATGCATTCTTGCGGCGGCGAGAAAGTAAAGCACGGCTCCCCGATCTACATACGTGGGAAGAAGCGCTTCTGCGGCCGCGACTTGAGCGCGCACGTCCGCGGCGTCAACCGGTTCCGCCGGCGCGCCGCGGACTTCGTCTTCTTGCTGCGGTTGCGGCTTTTCTTCCTGCGCCCGCACAGCGGTTGTGGCGCAAAAAAGCAGCGCTAAGACAACCGCAAGCCGCCGCACGCATGCATTCAAGTTCATGTGGCTAGATTAGACGCAAAAGTCCGCAGATTGGGAGAGCCAGGTGGACAAGATTTCCGGCTGGACGCGGCCAAACGCCAGATCAGAACCTGCTGGTTCCGGCGGGCGCCAGCGCCAGACTCCCGCCCCAGCCAGCCCTGCTTGGCGGCAAGCGGTTAGCGTCGCTGCGAGGGAATAAGAAAGAGTCGTAGGGTCATTGGCAGGGATTTCGCCGATCCAAAGCGGCTGCGGCAGATTTGCGAGTTCGGCAAGCCGCTGGGAAAGCGAATTGGCGTCGAGCTCAAGCTGCGGATAGTAATGGGCTTGAAACAGGTCGAGCCCGATTTCGTTCCAGGCGCGAACCCATTGCAAACGAGCGGAGCCAAGTGTTGCCGGAACCCCTGCAGATTCTTCGTGGATTGCCAGAGCAATCTCTTCAAAGAAAGTGCGCGCGTCGGCAAATGGCAACGCCGCTTTTGCTGATCGCTGAAATTCCGGAATAGCCCATTCGGGCTCATTCACAATTTCCCACGCGAAGAGCGCAGGATGCGAGCGAAATTCGTGGAAAAGTGGAATCAGAACGCGCTGCAGCAGGGCTTCGCGGCCGCCGGCAAATTGTAACGCATTGCGGCCCGGGAAGATCCCATTCGGATCCGGGGATCGCTGCGTTTCCTCTGGAGCTTGCAGCCAGAGAAAATCAAAAAGCGAAAAACAGATGGCTAACTGTGATTGCAATGCCACATCGAGTGCAGCGGCGACATCCGCGAAAAGAAGATCATCGCAGCCGATGGGAATTCCATTCTCGTAGCGGATGCCGCTGCGCCCATCACAAAGAAGAAACCAGCGCACGACGGAAACTCCGGAGTTACGGATGTCCGCAAAATCAGCGGCAACAACGTCCCGAACCTGCCGCAGTGCAACGCCGGTGTAGCCCCATGGAGAGCGGCCAAAGTCCGCGCCGTAAGTCACCCAAGGATAGTTAACGGCAAGGAAGAAGTTGCGACCTGGTGCCACGCAGAGATGATACCGATTGGCGAGGATCGTAACTAGCAATCGTATCGCTAGAGACAGGAGCACCGTGGGTGGATGGATTACGCTGAAGTTTCGACTGAAGTTCCATTTGCATGTGACGTCGGCGGCTTGTTTCGCGTGAAGAGGATAGTAGGTTCGGTCTGATAGCAAGGGCGGGAAGATTCGGCGAAGCCGCATTTTTGCGCCACGCGGATGGAGGCGGAATGGTCCGGGTGGATGATGCAGAACGCGCGATTTGCAACGACATGGGAATCACCCCACGCCAGAGCAGCGCGGACCGCCTCCGTGGCGTAGCCCCGGCCATGCACCTGCGGCGAGAGTACCCAACCGACCTCCGGCATGACTAGGCCTGCCGCGTCGAGCAGGCTGATGGGAGGGTCGAAGGTTCGTTCGTTCTGGGCGTAACCGAGCTCGCCAATGAACCGCCTGGTAGAGATTTCTTCGACTGCCCAATAGCCGAAACCCAGCAAGTGCCAACTACCCGCATAGCGGAGGAAGCGGGCCCAGACGTCTTCGCGAGAAAGCGGTTTACCGCCAATATATCGAGTGACGGGTGGGTCGGACCAAAGAGCGACGCAAGCGGAAAAATCTTCTCGGCGGTGAGGCCGCAGACGGAGGCGGCCGGTCTCCAATGTGGGAATTGCAGCGGGTAATGAGTCGGACATTGGTGTGACCGGCAGACTAGCAAAAAAACAGAGCTCCGAGGCTCACGATATCCAATTGGATGGACCTATAGGAAACCGGCCGTTTGGCTTATGGCGCTTGTGATACAGGTTGGCTATGGAATACGTGACGCCACCGAAGAAAGTTACCCGCGGCAACTGCCCGTAGGCCGCGGCGTAAATCCCGCTATCAAGAATGAACCGCGAGGAGACGCTGTAAACCACTGCGCCCATCAGCGTCATGGTGGCGGGATTAGCGGAGTTGGTCCAGCTGAACCCGGCGATTTCCGCGGTCATACTCCACTTTCCCCTGATGCCATGCGAATATGCGAGCGCCGTGAAGTAGTTGCGATCGAAGCCGCTGGCCCCCGGCCGGCCAACCCACTGAACTGTTTCGTTGATGTCGAAATGATGCGGACCAAAATCTTTGCTGGCAAGAATCCCGACCGATTGGCCCATCGCGCCGACTCCCACTCCCGCTGTAGCAGTGGGAAGTGTGGCGGTGTACAACATAGAAAAAGTGGGCCGCCAGCCTTTTTGCTTAAAAATCTTGTACTTGAAGCCGGCGCCGGAGTCGCCAAAACCCGCCGTGCCGGAGTCTCTCTCAACGGGATTATTGGCAAAGCGCAGCTCAAGCTTTTCGGTTGCGCCGAATTTGATCAGCCCGTTGATGTTCTGATGACCGTCGGCTAGCTCGAAGCCGTATTCGATTTCAAACACACCGGGCTCGACCGATTCGGCGGTAGTGGAGAACGTAGGGCGGTTGGGTACCGCGCTGATCTGGTCCGGAATGGAAGCGGGCGTGGGCGAAGCTGTTGGGGGGGAAACACCAATTTTGCCCTGCGGATCCTGAGCATTGGTAAGGTCGGCACATGTGAGTAGTGGGAGCAGAAGGAGGGCGGGAATGAACAAAGAACGAACAACTGGCGCAATTTGAAGATTCATGAGAAGTATGAGAATCGAAAGTTTATCAGCTTCCCCGCCAGGCCAGCAGATTCAGGACGCGTGCATCACTCGAACAGGAAACGTTGACGGCCAATGAACGAATCCAAATCCGACAAAAACAACTTCGGTTTGTGCGCGGACTGCCGGCGCGCGCAGCGAATCGAATCCAGCAAAGGTTCGATGTTTCTGCTGTGTACGCTGAGCAAAAATGACCTCCGGTTTCCGAGATATCCCCGCCTGCCGGTATTAAGCTGCTCGGGCTATGTGAGGCAAACCGCCGATCGCCGAACAGACCCCACCTGATTTTATATCGAATGTACTATAGCGAATGGTTTACTCTGCTCACTCGAACTTTACCGTGGCGGTCGCCGAACCCCCTTCCTTCGGCCCAGGGTAAACAGGGGGGCGAAGTGATCGCAATGAATACGTGGAAGCTGATCAAGAAGATTGCCACACGGATAGGCTTCCTACGGAGTGTGAGTGGCCTCTGGAACGTCCTGGACCGTTTTTATGAAGTTAGCGGACAAGTCCACGGGACCCGCGGCTTGAAGGGCGTGCTTGAAGGGCGTTGGCGGAACGCAATGCGCTGTGCTAGCATCCGCCGCGTGTGGAGCAGCGGACCTGCTCGCACAACAGGAGAACGGACCAGGGGATTTTTCGACTGTCCTTCGCCTCTTCGTAACATTCCCGTTCGCTACGCAGGCACGAAGAGACCCAGGGTCCAGGGGCTTGTCTTACAAACCCTTGAATACAGGTGTCGAGGCCACGCTCTCCTTCCCCAGCAAGAAAACTCACCCAGGCGCAGGCCCGCGCCTACGAGCTGTTCAGGACGGACCTCGCCTGCATGCCGGCAACGGCACAGGACAGGAGGCCTGTATGAAAACCTATCTCACCAAGGACATCCGAAACGTTGGCATTGTAGGCCACGGCGGCACCGGAAAGACGCAACTGGTGTCGTCGTTACTCTACACGGCGGGAATGACGCCGCGCTGGGGCAAGGTTGCGGACGGAACCACCACCACGGATTTCGACGAAGAAGAAATTGCGCGCAAGATTTCCATTCAAACCGGACTCGCCCATGCCGAGTGGCCCTGCACCCTGTGCGAGGGCTCACCCGTAAAAATCAATTTCCTGGACTTACCCGGCTACGGAACCTTCATCAATGAAACGAAAGCCTCTTTGATCGCCGCTGATAGCGCCCTCATCTGTGTCGACGCTCATGTCGGCGCTCAGGTTACCACCGAAAAAGATTGGGATTTCTGCCTCGAATACGATATTCCGCGCGCCTTTGTTCTCACCTGGATGGACCGCGAGCTCGCCAGCTTCGAACGCTCCATGGAATCGCTGCAACAGGCATTTGGCAGAAGCGTCGTCGCGCTGCAGTTGCCGATCGGAACGGAAAGAGGTTTTCGCGGCGTGATTGACCTCGTGGCGATGAAAGCGCACATGTACACGCCGGATGGCGAGGGCAAGGCCAAAATCGAAGAGATTCCCGCCGCATTAGCCGACGATGCAAAAGAAGCCCACGAAAAACTGGTGGAAATGGTCGCCGAAGGCGACGACGAATTGATGGAGGAATTTTTCCGTGAAGGAACAATTCCCATTGAAGATCTGATTCCCGGCGTGCGCAAGGCCATCGTCGCCGAAAAAATCGTGCCCGTGCTCATGATTTCAGCGGCGCACAACATTGGCAACGGCAGTTTGCTGACTTTTCTGGCCGATGTCTTTCCGCATCCCGATGAGCACGCCGAAGAGGGCTACAGCGAACCCGGCGGCAAAGGCGAACGGGTCGAACGCAAATACGACGACGGACAGCCGCTTTCCATTTTTGTCTTCAAAACTCTCGCCGATCCCTTCGCTGGCCGCATCAACTATTTCAAGGTCAAGAGCGGCGTCCTGAAAAACGATACGACCGTCACAAATTTCGGCAAGGGAATTCCGGAGCGGATGCAGCACACGCAAGTGGTGCAGGGCAAACTCCTGACCGAAGTAGGCGAATTGCACGCCGGCGATATCGGCGCGATCGCCAAACTGAAAGACACTCTAACCGGCGACACCCTGGGCGATAAAAGCGCGCCGGTGTATTACCGGCCCGCGCAGATTCCAGAGCCGGCGATCACTTTTGCTGTAGAGCCCAAGTCCCGCGCCGACGAAGACAAGATCGGTGTGGCCATTCACAAAATTCTCGAAGAGGACACGGCGCTCCGTTTTTCACGCGATCCGCAAACAAAAGAGTTTCTTCTTGCGGGTTCCGGTCAGCAGCACATTGAAGTCGTCGTCGCAAAACTCCACAAGCGCTACCACGTCGACCTGACGTTGAAACCGCCCAAGGTTCCTTACCGCGAAACCATTCGCGGCCGCGCCGACGTGGAAGGCAAACACAAAAAACAATCCGGCGGCCATGGCCAGTTCGGTGTATGCCGCGTCAAATTTGAACCGGCGGAACGCAACAAGGGCATCGAGTTTGTCGACGACATCTTCGGCGGCGCCATTCCCCACAACTGGATTCCCTCGGTCGAACGCGGCATTCGCGAAACCGCGGCCCGCGGGTTCCTCGCCGGATTTCCCATGACCGATTTTCGTGCCACGCTCTACGACGGCAAATACCACGATGTCGATTCCTCCGACATTGCCTTCAAAATTGCCGGCTCCTTGGCTTTCAAGGAGGCGATGAAGCTGGCGCGCCCCACGCTGCTGGAACCCATAATGCACGTCGAAGTCTACGCGCCCGATCA